>JAEOTG010000336.1 GCA_016839985.1 Candidatus Heimdallarchaeota archaeon
AACAGTATATGGGGAAGATCTAATTCCTAGACTTGCAGTACAACATGGAGTTTCTTGTGCTGAAAGAATCACTGATATTTCTTTTGATGGTGGGGAAATTTTATTCCATACTCCTGTCAGAGACGATCAAGCAATGAAAGTAACCAAAATTGTTGGACCAATTAAATTTGCAACAACAAGAACAGGAGCATTCTTTGTAAATGAAAATCCCTCTGGTAGTTCTCCAGAAGTAGCAGATGTAGCTGTTACTTTTAATGAAGAAGACTTGATTGTGAAACATATAGAAATCAGAAAAGCTGAGAGAACTGTGAATCTTAAAGATGCAAAAGTAATAGTTGCTGGTGGTCGCGGAGTAGGAGGAAAAGAGAACTTCCAAATAATCAAAGAATTAGCAAAATTACTTGATGGAGAAATAGGAGCAACAAGAGCTTGTACTGATGTTCATTGGATTGAGGAAACATATGAAATTGGTCAAACTGGACAATCTGTTTCTCCAGATTTATACATAGGTGCAGGTATTAGTGGAGCACCACAACATATGAGTGGAATAAAAGCAAAGACACTAATAGCGATAAATACAGATGAAGGAGCTCCAATCTTCAATTATGCAGATTATGGTATCGTTGGTGATATGCATATAATCTTGCCTATTCTTAAATCCAAATTGGAAGAATAAAATCCACTTTTTTCTCATTTTTTTATTTCTTTAGAAAAACAAAATTGTAATGAAAAAAAGAAGGGAAGAGAGAAAAGGAAAACTCTTCCCTCAATTTCATGGCATTTTATTAAGAGATACTAGCAAGTATAAGATCCTGGTTTTTTCGGAAAAGCAGTGCAATTATCTATGTTTTTAAAATCCATGATATATCTTGTTAACCTTTCAACTCCTATGCCCAAGCCTGAGGATTTCTTTCCATCTGATTTAAGCATATCTAGATACCATGAATATTCTTCTTCGTTTTCTCCTCCTTCTCTGATTAACTCAAGTATTTTATTAACATCTGTTTCCCGTTCTCCTCCACTAGAAGCTTCACCAAAACCATGAGGGTAAATAAGATCCATTGACAGAAGTCTAGATGTATCCTCTGGATTCTCTTTGTAATAAAAACCTCGGGAACCAGAAGGATAATCTACAATCCAAAATGGTCTTGTTGAACGCTTTGATAATTCTAGTTCTATTTCTGAAGGAATTTCATCTCCATAATTCATTGATAATCCTAATTTATTAGCGATAAGGAACACTTTGTAATAGGAAATTCTTGGAAATGGAATCTTTGGTACTTCAAATTCTTTGTTGTATTTCTCAAGAATATCTCCACAATGTAGTTTCACTTTATACAACAACCTATCTAGAAAAATTTCTGTTACTTTCATTACTTCATTTATTGTTTTATCTCTCATCTCTAAATCAATCTGATAAAACTCACATAGATGACTACCACTATTTGCTTTGGACAAAGGTTCAAGTCTGATATTTGGAGCAAATGCATAAACATTGTTGAAAGTACGAACAAGTGCTTGTTTGTATAGTATCATACTACTCATAATTTTATACTCTTTTCCATAAAAATCAAAAGTAACTCTTTTAGCTCCTCTGATTCCAGGATCAGATGCGGGACCTATTACAGGTGCCAATACTTCAACAAATCCTAAATCATCTAGAATTTTTCTGCTTTCCAGAAGAATCACATGTTGAACCTTAAGTGCTGCTCTAACATTTTCTTCTAATATTGCTAAATATCTTGGCTTTTCACTTCTATGTTCTTGCGTTGATATCATTTTAAATCTTCCTTAGATAATTTTAAAGAACTAAAGATGCCTATAATATTTGTCCCATAATTCTAGAACAAATGTTTATTAATGTACAGCATTACAAGTTAAATATGGCACAAGTGTTTCAACTAGATGAGAGAGACATGGAAATATTGCTTTCATTAAAGAAAAACGCTAAGCAAAGTTTAGGAAATTTAGCTAAAAAACTAGATATACCAAAATCCTCTGTTTACCGTAAAATTCTGCGATTAGAGGAAGAAGGAATAATAAAGAATTACACAATTTCCATTGATTTTGAGAAAATTGGTATTCCAATTACATCTTTTATTTGGGTCTCTGTTCAGTTTCAAACAACAGAACGTTCTCAAGAAGAGATTGCTTTGGATATTATTAAAATTCCTGAAGTTTATGACATTCATATT
>JAEOTG010000337.1 GCA_016839985.1 Candidatus Heimdallarchaeota archaeon
GCAAAACTCGTTTCGACGTTATTTTGAGTGACATAGAGGTTTAAGAATGATTCCACAAGAGAAAGAATCAAATCCTGAAAATAAAGAACAAATCACTAAAAAGGAGGATAGTGAGGATTATGTTCCTTTCAGTGTTATTCTAGGAAGAGATTTGATCTTTATTGATTGGACAATACAATTTGGGGGGCAACTCTTAGGATTACTCGTGGGAGCAATTTTAGGTTTCTTAGTAGGAGTAAATATCTTTAAAGAATTATTCAGCGCAAGTGGAACAATAAGTGCAACAGTCTACTTAGTTTTTCAAGTTGGAATAGGATTAGCTGTAATCGGATTAAGCATATATTATATTCAAAAACTGGGAATTCGAATAAACCATCCAAAGAAAATATCGAGTAATAAAGTGAACATAACTAAAATTGCATTTTTTGGTATTTCTTTTATTTTGGGGATAGCATACCTGTATGGTGGTCATATAGCTCCAGCAGCTCACAAAATTGCAGGTACACTACCTCCAGAAAATGGAAATAGTGGAAATGGTGGAGAAAATGGTGGGGGAACTGTAGATTTCAATACTACAAATGAGTATATTATCCTATTAGTAACAATTATGATAACAACGGCAATTTTTGCTCTCCTTTATGCAGGTATTGTATATTCTATTAACATAAAAGTAAAAACAAAAGAAGGAGTAGCTATAGGATCTGCTGTTATACTTCTAACATTTTATTTATTATCTCAGTTCTCAATTTCTGAGTATCTTCTAAAAGCTTTTACGGAGAAGTCTTATTCTCTAATTTTAGTTTTTCTAACGGATTTCTTATATTATCTTCTTGTAGCTTTGATAACGATACTAGTTTATCACCAAAGCAGGAGAATCGAGTTATCAATTATTGTTTTATTTCTAGGATTCACTTTTGGATATGGTTCTCCAACAAATATTATTCTACAAATAATCGCATTAAAGTGGGGATTTCCAAACTTCTCTGACAATATTACTACTATTTCAGATGTTCTAGCTCGAACTCTAGAAGGATTGGAATATGCAGGTCTTTTTGGAATGATCATATATCCTATTATTTTTTACAAAGACACTATTAAATTTGGTAAGAAATTCTGGGATACAACAAAGAAACAAGGTTTAGTTTTACTTGTTTTTACTCTTGTAGTTGCAGTAATTGAAATTTTAATTCAATTCATAAGTCAGTATCTTGGTATATTCCTATTCCTAATAATATTCATTGTATTGGTTGGATTAGTGAATGCACTTATTACATCAAAATATGGAAAACAAAGTTATACAGCTTTACTAACGTCAATGTCTCAAGCTACTCTGCAAATGAGTGAATCAGTAGTTCCATCTCTAGAAAAGCAAGTTAAACTTCTTGAGAGAAAAACTAAGAGAAGAGCTATAATAAAAATAACTTCAGGAACAACATTACCTGTTGTTTTTTACTTCTTGATAATTTATGTAACAACTGCAATAACATCACAGACAACAATTGGTGAAAGTATTTTCCTGTTTACTGCTCTACCAATTTCTATTGCGATAATATCTTTTGCTACAACTTTCTTCTTTGTTCGAGATCCTCTAATTAAAGGACATTTCAGTTACCCACTAAAGGCTCTAGGTCTAATTGGTGCAATAATTTACTTCATTTATGCGTGCTATAATCTCGTTTACAATAATATAGGAGTTTATCCTGTCATAACTATCTTTTTCATTCCACTGATAATTATTCCAATATTTACAAAAAAGAAGGTAGGATCTCTTTTGCTTTCAATAGCTGGTGAAAATAAACCAAGAGCATTACAAGAATTGATAAACAGAAAAGATTTGGATTTAAATCAATTTGAAAGGAGTTTCCATAAATCCCCTGCAATATTTAAGATCTATCTAGCTTTGATATTAACAAAGAGAGGAGAAAAAACCTCAACAATACAAAACGCAATTTCAATGTTAACAAGTAATTTTCCAATCGAAAGAGCAGCTGGTGCATTAGTTTTGTTATATCTGAATGATAATGAAACCCTAGAAAGAGTTGTGAAATTACTTGAGAACGACATTGATCCTAGAGTAAGGGATTCAATTGCATATGGATTAAGATATTTCAAAGATTTACCAGAAGAGATATACAAACGTATAATAGATTCTCAACATTATGAAGACGATTCCAAAGTTTTGGAAACTTTGAAACAAACAATATCTATTTTAGATCAGAGTTTCCATAAAACAGAAGAAGAGCATCTAAAGGAAGAATATTTGGAAGAGATTTAGAAAAAAAGTAAATCTCAATAAGTCCTACTTCATTATGATTCTTGCATCAACTGGAAAAAGTCCATCTTCGTTGCTTATAATAGGATTAATATCCATTTCTGAGATATAATCACGATTTTCCCAAGCTAATTCTGATAATTTAACGATTATATCTGCCAATTCATCTTTATCTACTCTTGGCATTCCTCTAAATCCTTCTAAAAGTACTCTTGCTTTTATTTCATTAATTGCTATTAGAGCTTGTTCTTTAGTTGTAGGACACATCCTAAAAACAACATCCTTAATAGCTTCCACAAGAACTCCTCCTACTCCAAAAAGTATAACAGGACCGAACGTTGGATCAATATTTGTCCCAATTATTAGTTCTAATCCACTTTTAACCATCTTTTCAACAAGAACACCAGAGATTTTCACATTTTCAAAACGTTTCATGAAATCAACAAAAGTATTTCTTACTTCTTCTTCAGTTTTTAAACCAATTACAACTGCTCCAACATCAGTTTTGTGTAAAACTTGAGTTGACATTAATTTCATAACAACAGGATAACCAAACTCATTTGCAGATTGTATAGCTTCGATTTCAGTTTGTACTAATCGTGATGGTGGGATTTTAATTCCAATATTTTTCAAAACTTCTTTCGATTCATGTTCTAAAAGAGCATTTCGATTTTCTTGTTTTATTCTTTCAAAGATTGCTTTGTTATCTACCATTTTTATTCCTCCACTAAAATAGTTCTTGGATCTATACCATGTTTCCTTAGATATTTAGTATAATCAGTAAGCATTCCAAGAGCTCTCACAGCTCTTCCAGGACTTGGAAAAACAGGTATATCTTCTGCGAGTAGTTGAGTAGCAGCTTTGTCAGCCTCATCTCCTCCGATAAGTGCAGTTACAAATGGTTTTTCCTTTCTTCTTGCATGATGTTTGGTAACTTTGATATATTCATCGATATCTAGATCAGGGATGCATGGTAGACATATGTTTACAATTGAATCAACATTAGAGTCATTGTATGCAGCTTCTAGCGCTATCTGATAATCCTCCGCAGTAGCACTGCCAGTTACATCTATTGGATTTCCTGTAGCATAAAAAGATGGGAAAGTTTCATCCAGATATCTTTGAACAGAAGGTGATAATTCAGCTAGTTTTAGATTACAATCAGTAACCATATCTGATGCCATTACACCTGCTCCCCCTCCATCAGTTATAATCGCAACATTATCACCTAAAGGTAAAGGTTGGGTACCAAATGCAAGAACACAATCTTCGAGCTGATCCCATGTTATTACTCTAATAATGCCTGCTTCATCTAATAAATCATCAACAATAGCATCATTTGAGGATAAAGCAGCAGTATGAGAAGCACCTGCTTTTGCTCCAGTTTCTGTTCTGTTTGCTTTGATGCCCATTATAGGTTTCTTAAGTGAAATTCTTCTTGCTTCTTCCATAAACTCTCTTCCCTTCTTGAAATCTTCAAGATAAATAAGAATCATCTTTGTATCTTGGTCTGCTCCAACATACTTTAAAGCATCTGTCTCATTGATATCGCTTGCATTTCCATATGAAATAAATTTGGAAACCCACTTTCCTGTTCCTAAATTGGATAGTTGATCAATAAAAGCAGCTCCAAAAGCACCACTTTGAGTGAAAATAGATACAGGACCACTCTTTGGTCTTTTTAATTTTGTATCAGGAAGGAACATAGTGTCATACCCAAGAGCAGGAGAATACAAACCTAAACAATTAGGTCCTATTACATTAATACCATATTTCTTCCTAGTATCATTTATTTGCTGTTGAAGAATTTCTCCCTCTTCTCCTATTTCACTAAATCCTCCAGTTGTTATTATTACATTTGTTATCCCTTTCTTACCACATTGTTCAATTGTTTGAGGTGCATATCTTGCAGGAACTATTATACAAGCAGCATCTATATCATCTTCAATTTCTAATATACTAGTGTAGAGTTTCTCACCAAAAAGCTGTCCACCCTTGGGATTTACGAGATATGTTTTGCCTGGAAAATGATTGACAAAGTTGTATGCAACAACATTTCCAGGTTTATGTTCTGTTGTTGAAGCTCCAACAACACAAAAAGTTTTTGCTGTAAAAAATTTCTCGAGTCTTGGTACCATTCCTATCATCTTGCATTTAACTATTTTGAATAAAAATTTTTGGAATAATACTCGTTATATTCTAAAATGCTTTTTCTGGTTTCCAAACAAATATATAATACGGTGATAGATAAATAATTATGCCAAGAAGTAGATTTCTCTTTGATTTAATTGGAGTAGGACTAGGTGTTGCAGCTGCTTATCTAATTGGATTCTTCATTCAGCCTGTAAAAACAGGAGGTTCAATAGCTTTGACAGTTGGAGGGATTCTCGCAGGAGGTTTGATTTTAGGATTTTTTGCTTATAAGAACGATGGCGTTAAAATTGCAGGGATAATATTCGCGTTAATAGCAGTAGGAGGAGTTGTAATAGGTGTATTAATGTTTTCATTTGGGGAAGGATTTTTGGAAGCTTTCTCCGATAACGTGATTTCTGCAATAATCGGTGCAACTCTAGCTCCTGTTTTCATTATTATAGCAATTATAATGATAGTTGGAGGTTTCATAATAGGAGGTTTGTTTATTGCGGCAGCAGCAATTGGTTCAGCAATAGGTGAAGCAGTATGGAAAGATAAACAAGCTGAACTTGTGGATAGAGGTGCTGCAGGAGCACCATATCAACCAACGCAGTTACCAACATATGAACCAATTGGAGAACCAAAAGTAGTTCAACCCACACAACCAAGATCTGTTGTATGTTCCAATTGTGGAGTAAGTAATCCTGGAACTGATAAATTCTGCACTAACTGTGGAGCTCCACTAAAATAGTTGAGATTTTATCTTTTTTCAGATTTCTATAGAGTTTCCAAGAAAACTACCAAAGTAGAGAACACAACTTTTTTTATTTTAATTTTTTCTCAATTCTTATGAGTAAAAAAATAGACGTTCCTATTTATTGGAAAAATCCTTATCAGAAGGAAATCCAAGCAAATATTATATCTGTAAAAGGAACATCCATACAATTATCTCAAAATCTATTTTATCCTGGAGGTGGAGGACAATTATCTGATACTGGTTCAATCATTATTGATAGTAGTGAATACAGTGTTGTTGACACAAACAAAAACGAAAGTGGGATATGGTATAAGATAGATACAAAAGATGAAGGTTTACTTCAAAAGAATCAAGATATTCTCTTGAAACTAAACTGGAAAAGACGTTATTCATTTATGAAAGCTCACTCCGCTCAACATTTAGTTTCTCACTTGCTTGAAAAAATATGTAATTGTGATACTGAAAAAGCGAATTTTGAAGAGGGAAAAATTGAAATCATAATTTCAGAGAAGATATCGCTAGAACAATGTATAAATGTATTAGAAGAAGCTAATGCTTTGATTTCAGAAGGTGTTGAAGTAATATCAATAATAGTTGATCAAGAAACATACAGAAAGGATTATCTAGAACAAGCTCGAGGAAAAGAATCACATGAAGAAAATGTTAGATTGATACAGCTGGGTGAGAAAGGATTGGATTTAACATGTTGTGGAGGTGTGCATGTAGAAAATTTATCTGAAATAAACGGGATTTTTCTAGAATCATTAAAAGAATATACCCTGAAGTTGTATGTTGATAAACAAGGAATGACTTATGCAAATCTTCAAAGAAAACTGATGATTGAATTAGAGGATATAACAACCAAAAAAGGGAGTAAGCTTCTGGAAATGATAAATAACAAAATAGAAGAAAATGAGATTCTTGAGGAAAGTAATGTCAGTTTACTTAAGATGATTTTCAATAAAATAAAAGTATGGAGTGAAAAAATTAACGAGAATAACATAATTTTACTCTCTTTGCCTGAGATAGAACGCCAAGCTATTCTTGCATCTCTAAAAGAACTAGAAAATGACGTATTTGTTGCTTTGCTTGGAAGAAATGAAATCTTATATATAATTTCAACAGATGAAAGATTATCAGCTAAAGAAATTGTAAAAACAATAATAGATAAAACTGGTAAAAAAGGTGGAGGAAATCCAGCCTTCGCTCAAGTTTCTGTTAAAGATATTGACAAACCATTTGAATTAGTTAAATCCATTTTAACTTCTTAATACAGATAATCTTCCTTAGAACCAATGTATGTATAAGTTATTGGATCCGTTTTTTCATTTTTTTGAACTTTTTGCTCATCTATTAATTTTTGCAAGTGAGAAACCATATTAGTTCGAGGAGCCAATTCGGAGTATGGATGATACCAAACAATTCCTTGTGCGTTGTGGACTCTTTCGATCAAATCATCAATAGTTAAATATTTTTGTTCGAGCATTGCCATAATTAGTTGGTTCTCAAATTGTAGAAAAGCTTCTTTAACGTCAGAAATATAAGGAATAATGTGTCGATCTTCCTGATACCCATCATGAGCGGGACAGATAATTGAAATCTTGGCATTCTCCAAAAATGCAATATTTTTGAACCAATCTTTGTAAGATCCAGAGAAATCTATTAAATAACTATGTGGTAATGCTGGATAGATGTTCAAAGCATCTCCTGTAAACATAGCTCTTTCTGATGTAGCAAAAAACATGCTGTGACCATAACTATTCCCATCAAAATTAATTACCATTAATCGAGTTTTGTCTAATTCAAATTTATCTCCGTCTTTAAAGTATATGTCAGGTTTTAGTTTATCTAGATCATCAAACGGATCTTTTTTTATTGCAAAATATAATTTCTCCTTTTTGGTAAATTTGAAATGCTTTGATTTTAAAACAGATCTAGGAGTTTCCATAACTTTCTTACACTTTTCATGAATAGCAACTTTAGCATTTGGAAATATTCTTTTTAATTTGTAAACTCCACCCATAACATCTGGATAGGGGTGAGTTATGAAGATGTACTTAACATCCTTAACATCTTTTCCTTTATTGAAAACTGCTTCTTGGAATGTATTTTCTATTGAACCTCGTCTTCCAGTGTTAATAATTGCAAAAGAATCTTTACCTAATAAATATCCTCGGTTTCTTTCTCCTCCATCACCAGATGGACCATCAACTATTGTTAAGTTTTCACGAATATTCTGAATTGGATCTGATATCATTTTTTAAACACCTTATCTTGCTTCAGCTAAGATATTTGCAACTGTTTTGCTAACTTTTTTCATTTTCTCAATTTCTGCAGATTTCTCTTGCTTGTGATCTTTATATTTGCTCTCAGAAATCTCTCCAGTTTGAGAATTTACATACAATACTTCTAATTCTCGTTGTAAAGATTTCATTTTCCTTTCTAAAGCATCAAAAGTTTTTCTCATTTTTGCTAATTCAACATTCAGTTTAATCGTCAAATTTTCAATGTTCTTTCTGTATTTGGTTTCCATCTCTTCTAAAGTTGCTTTGCTTATTGCTTTGTCTCCTTTAAGAGCACTAAGTTTCTTTAATTTCTTTCTCTCATTGTTTCGATCTTCAATTATTTCTTCTATAGGGAGAATAGCAGAGAAATCCTCAAAATCCTTTTCTTTTACATCTACTTCCTCAACCTCTTCTTTGAGTTTTTGAATTTTAGGTAAGGCCTCATCTCTTGGAACAAGTTTACTCTTAACTCTATCAAGTAATTTATTTATTTCATCATCTAAATCTGCTTTTTTCTTCAGAAGAGCATTGAAATCTTCACGTTTTACTATTACATCAGCGATTCTTTCAACAAGTTCCTCATCTGTTAACTCTTTCTGTTCCTTTTCTTCTACCTTCACTTCTTCAACTTCAAGAGGTTCATAAATCATTCCGGTGGGTGATTCTGGATCTTCTTTTGCTACTTCTATTACTTCATCCTTTACAACTAATTCTTCTGATTCATCTTTATGCATTAACCTTGCTCCACATTTTCTACAAAAGTTCCAATGTGATTGAACTGGGTTTCTACAGTAATGACATTCTACCATAATGAAACACCTATCTTAAGTTATCTTTGAAGTTATCCTTAAAAAAGATAATCTTTTGCATTTATTTAATTATGCTATCTGTTGTGATTTGTTCAGAGAACCCAGTTAAGATTTTAGCGGCTAAAGAAGCATTTTCCTCATATTTCGAGGATTTAATCTTCAAATCAATAAATCTCGATGATTATAGCTCAGTTTCAAAACAACCTATGAATACTAGAGAGACTCTTGAATCTGCGGTTAATCGAGTAAAAATTGCTCGAAAATTGGAGAAAGCAAGCTATTA
>JAEOTG010000338.1 GCA_016839985.1 Candidatus Heimdallarchaeota archaeon
CCGTTCGATATGGTATTAGAAGATTATTGGAAAAAGGTATCCTTAAGAAAATGTCTAATTTGAGTGATATGAGATCAGTATTTTACTATCTTGATCCAGCAATTAGAGACAATTTTGAGTTCCTCATTGAGGAAAAGGTTGAAGTTAATCAAGAAGCTTAATTGTGCTTATGGAGCATAGGTTCCTGAAATTCTGGGAGTGAGAGGGAATTATTCCCTCTTTTTTTATTCTTTTTATCTCTGAAATCCGCTCTATAACGCAATATATATTAAAGTGGGATTACATGCCTTATTTGTTATGAGTAGTCTTTCTCCCCTCAATGAGTTGAATGACCTCGAAACTGCGGCTTCATGGATGCTTACAACTATTACTGAATATGAAAAAGGTTTAGTAAACAAAAAGGATACTTCTACTTTGGCAAAAAAAGCACTTAAAAGAATTAAGAAATATGTTCCAAACGCTAATGAAAAGATAAATTATGAAGCTGTTTTAGATTTATGTATTTCATTAATCACAATCGATAGAGCTATGGGGAATTTTGAAAAGTTTTATTTAGAAAGTCTCAAAGAAGAACTAGATAAGATTATAACAAAATAGAGATGTAAAAAAATGAATATCCAACCTGATTATAATTTCAAAATATTGTTGTTGGGAAATGCTGCAGTAGGAAAAACTAGTTTAGTTCAAAGATTTGTTCACGATAGGTTTGACAGTTCTTATCTTATGACCATTGGCATGGAACCAAGTGAAAAACTTGTAGAACTGAAAGATGGTACTAAAGTTGCTTTATCTATTTGGGATCTTGCAGGTCAAGAGAGATTTAGTTTTATCAGGCATACTTTTTATAAAGGAGCAAGAGCAGCACTTCTGGTTTTTGATCTTACTCGTCAAGCAACACTTAAGGATATTCAAAATTGGAGTAAAGAGTTTGTTGATAACTGTGGAGCAAAAGCAATTAAAATCCTTATAGGAAATAAAAATGATCTAAAAAACCAAATTGCTGTGTCAAATAAGGAATGTGATGAGATTAATAATAAAATCAAAAGTGAGATTTATTTTAGAACAAGTGCTCTTACAGGGAAGCATGTTGAAGAAGCATTTACTCAGCTAGCCGAATTATTAGTAAAACAAGCAGAAAAAACTATTTAGTTGAACTCTTCTTTTTTTGATCTTTTTTATCATCCTCTTTTTCTACTATTTCATCAAATTCTTCATCATCAAATAGTAAAATACTATCAAGCATAGATTCTAATAATGGTCGTTCTGGTGGTGCTAATAAAACCTCATCATCACTAACAATGTCAACTTCTAGAGAAGATAGATCTGCTTTTCCTCTTACTCTTTGTGAAACACCGCCAGATACACTAATGTTTTGGATCATATCTTTCATTGATGTTATTTCATCTTTCAAGGATTTGAAATCATCAAATCTATCCAGAAGTTTGTCTACTTTGTCTAAATCTTTCTGTGTTTTTTCGTCAAATTTTTTCCCATTTTCTGCTATTTTGGATAGTTTTCCATCTGTTACAGGAGTATTCATTTGATATATGTAGGACATAGAACTATGAGATGAGGGAGTTATTGTTATTTTAAAGCCATCAAGAGTTCCAAATCTTTCTTTATGATGGGATTTTATTGCTTCTAAAATAGCTTTTTCTTGACTACCGTAATGAGATGCTAAATCTTCCAACATGTCAAAAAAATCCATAGGTATAGGTAGCTCAATAATTCTAGCAATTCTTTGATTTCTTTTTTCATCAAACATCAAGGTAGCCTCTAAATTCATGTTCCTCTTTAATTAAGATAGATTTCGCTATTTATAGACTTTGTTTTTTGAACTTCTTAATTTTATAGTTTAAATATCTTTTACTATTTTAACGGAAACGTAAAATTAAAATTCCAATATTCTACTAAAACACAATGACAAATCAAGAACAAACAATATTTGCATGTGTTGCACATCCTGATGATGAAGTTAGTTGCGTAGGAACAATGTCTAATCATGTTGATCGTGGTGATCGAGTTGTTCTGGCTTGGACAACTAGTGGAGAAATGGCATCTCATTTTAATGGAATGGAATTCTCTGAAGTTAAAAAGATAAGAGAAGAACAAGGCAAAGAGGTTGGTGAGATAGTAGGATGTGAAACAATATTTCTTGGTTATGGAGATACTTCGGTAAGAGCTACAAGAGAAAGCGCTCTAAAGATGGCAAAAATAATTGCAGAAATTAAACCAGATGCTGTAATCACTTGGTCTATGAATACTAGACATCCCGATCACCGCGGAACAGCTCATATCATCTATGATGCAATTACTTACGCAAGAATTCCTCACATAACTGAACCTGAAGCTCCGCATCGACCTCCGCTACATATTCCTATATTTCTATATTATGAAGAAGTATCACCTTTACCTACTACATATATTGATATTAGTAAGAATTTTGAAAAAGTTAAAGAAGTCACAAAGTTATATGCTGATTTTTATAATTGGCAGATAGATGATTGGATTGATACAGTTAGAAGAGCAGATGGACTTCGTTGTGGTGTTCGTTATGCAGAAAAATTCAATGTTCTTTCACGATTTCTACCTGCTGAGGAACATTTACCTATAAATAAGAGAGAACTGTGAAATCCTGAGTATCATAGTAATCCTTTTTTAACGTCTTTAACCATTTTTGAATCCGCACTAATCCAATCTTCTTTTGCATTATTGTAAATATCTTCTCCTCTAGCATTCGCTTCATCAATTAACTTTTGTTCATCCACTTTCACAAAACTCCCATTATGAAAAATTAAATCACCATTTATTATTACATTGTCAATCTCAGTTCCTGTAGCTGAATATACTATATTAGGAATGAAGTTATGAAAAGGCTGAGAAACAACTGGGGTTAGAAGTAATTGATTTAAGTTAAATGTGATAATATCAGCTTTTTTACCTACCTCTAATGTTCCTATCTTATTTTCCAAACCCAATACTTTAGCTCCTTGAGATGTAACTAATTGTAGCATTTCCCATGCAGGAAATACAGTAGGATCTTTCATCATTGTTTTCGTTAGAAGACTTATTGTTCTCATTTCTCTGAAAAGATTATGATTTCCTGGACCAGGAGCTTGATCTGTTCCTATCCCTACATCACCACCTAGTTGAGCATAATGGAAAATAGGTGGAATTATCCCATCAATCATACTAATTGAACTAGGGCAACCGATCATTTTCACATTTTCATTAACCATGAGTTCTCTTTCTGTTTCATTTGTGTCATGACAATGAACTGCAATTAAATAGTCTCCCAAGAGATCTTTTTCTTTCAAAATTTTGACAGTTGAGGAACCCTTTCCAAATCGACCTTCAATTTGTATTCTTTCTCTCTCTCCTTGAGCAACATGCATATGTATTCTGCTGTTATTCTCAATAGCTCTTCTTTTTATTTCAGATAATGTATCTATGGAAACCATATCAAGAGCTTGAGGACCATAAAGACATGAAACCAAATCACTTTTTTTAAATTTCGTAAAAATATCCTCATTTCTTCTTAATGCTAAATCTCCCTTAGCTACATCGAGTTCATAAAGATCAGTTGGTTTCAATTTGGATCTATCTTTTTGTGCAACTTCGTTTATTGTTTCAGTAGCAACTACACGAGCCCCATAATTTAGATAGACTTTTTCTACTAATTCTTCAACATTTTTTGTGTATTCAGAAAATGTTGTTGTGCCTGTTCTAATTCCCTCTAAAACGCCTAGTTTTGACCCTAGAATTATATCATCTTTTGTAAGATGTTTAGCTAAAGGTCCAATGCCTTTATTCATCCACTCTATTTCTGGAAGATCTTGAGCACCTCCTCTCAAGAGCTGCATGCTTGTATGGATATGTGAATTCACCATTCCTGGCATAACAACGTGCTTTGTTCCATCAATTAATATATCTGCTTGTTTATAGTTCAAATCTTTAGAAGAACCAACGTATGTAATAGTATCTCCTTCTATCCCTACTGCTCCCTCTTTTATTATTCCGAGTCTATTGTTCTTTAATGTTAAAACCCATGCATTATTTATTACTACATCCAAAAAGAATCTCTCCAAACTATGTTAAATCAAAATAAAACAGAATAATATAACATTTTCCTATTTTTTAATTTGTGTTGCCTAAAAATAGATTTAAAAATTTGATTCAATTTTTATCTTTAGTGGATGTAACATAATGACAACTGATGACGAACTAGAGAAGATCCGACTAAGAAAAACGCAGGAACTAATGAAATTGGCTGAACAAAGAAAAACAAGAATGGAAGAATTGAAACAAGCCAAAGAAGCTCCAAAAAGTGTTACTGATGAAGATAAAATAGGACTAATGCAGTTTTTCTTAGTCCCAGAAGCATATGATTACTGGCAAGACCTATATAATACAGATGATAAAAAGGAAACAGCAGAAACAATCTTCAAGAATGTTTTATACATGATCAAAATAGGCTTTCTTGAAGGAAAACAAATTACTAGAATAGGAATTAAGAAACTTGAGAGAGAGATAGAAGGGGTTCCATCTTCTATAACCATTAAAAGGAAGGGAGAAAAAAAGAGAACAGTTAAATAATTTTTCAAATAAAATGGAAAAATAATTTGACAAGCTTTAATAATGTTGATGTTAATAAGAAATTAGAAAGAAAAAGGTGTAATCAAAGTGAAAATTAGTGTAGTTACTGCAATAGGTGGAGGGTCAATAGAATTAGATGTAGATC
>JAEOTG010000339.1 GCA_016839985.1 Candidatus Heimdallarchaeota archaeon
AGTATATCAATAATAGATAAAGTTAGTAGAGAAACTTTATAGTTCAATTTTAACCTCTCGTTGTAAATACATTCAATATGAAATAAAGTATAAAAATATTATCAAGAAATGATAAAGCTAGCGTAATCTTTTAGAATAATCATCTTAAACCAATTTATCCATGACTGATTCAAGAATAGATATTATCCCTTCTGAAATTATTATACCAGAAGAGATAAAAGAAAAACCAGACTTTAAAATAAAAAAAGAAGAAGCTGTCGCTATCTATTCTCGTTCAATAGCTTTTAGTACATCTAATGGTTTAGTTAGCCCATTTGTTTCATTTATTGCTTTAAATATGAATGCAACAGCTGGTGTTCTAGCTTGGATACAAGCTGTTGCTAATTTACTCAGACAATTTCTTGATCCTATCTTTGGTCGTCTTTCTGACACATTGAAAAGAAGAATTCCTTTTATTGTAATTTCTACTATAACTTGGATCATACCTTATGCTTTTCTCTATTGGATTCAAGCTCCTGCATTTATAATCCTAATTGCAGCTATTGTTAATATTCTACTTAGTTTTGGTAATCCTGCTTGGATTGCTTTACAGAATGAGTTATTTCCAGCTGAAGTTAGAGGTAAACTTACTGGTAGAGTAACTTGGTTTGGATCATTTGGAAGCATGATAGCAACTTTATTTACAGGAGTAATTCTAACATTTGCATTTGGTGAAAATATTGATTATCAGAAGTATATTCTTATTCCAGTAGCTATAGGTGTCTTCATATCAATTATTGCAGTTATTCCCTTTAGAAAGATAAAAGAACCACTCCTAAGAGATGATTTACCGATAGAAAAAACAACCTTGTCATTAAAAGAAAGCATTCGAGAAGTCTTTAATAACAAACCTTTCAGGAAATTTGTCATACTATATTCAATTTTTGGACTTTTTTGGACTTTTTCTTGGCCATTATTTAGTATTAAACAAGTTAATATCTTGAATGCTTCTGCATTACAAATCGCATTATTAGAAATTGTTTTTGCAGTAACATCACTACTTTTCATTCTACTAGGGGCTAAAGTAGCGGATAAAATTGGAAGAACAAAGCTAGTTTTTCTCAATAGATTTTGCTTATTCTTATTCCCTTTATTGTACATTTTTGCAACAGAAATCTGGCATCTTTACATAGTTCACTTTGTAGTTTCCAGTCTATTCAGTTTTGGTTTTGCAGGAGTAAATGCTTATATTCTAGATATTGTTCCAGCAAAAAATAGTGGTTTATATATTGGATTTCTTAGTATGATAACTGGTATCTTTTATTTCATAGGAACATTACTTGGTGGTTATTTTGTTCAAATTTTACAAAACTGGTACACTGAAGCAATAGCTCTTACTATAGCATTAGCTTTTGTTTCTTGTGCTCGATTCTTACTTAGTTTCCTTTTCCTTTCCTTAAAAGAAGTGAAAAAATTTCCAAATTAACATATGATTTCAATTTTTGATTGTATCAGAATAGATTATAGATTATTCCACACACCATCTAAATTTGAAAACAGATATAAAGTAATAATTGTTTATATTGATGTATATGTGCTTCAGAAAAATATTCAAGAAAAGATATAATCAAATAATTAGTAACTTTGATGAAAACCAAATAACCTTAATCTCTGATAATCCGAACTTTTATGGACAACATTCTCTAGGTAGAAGTCAAGTTAGGGGGAATGGTGTTTTAATTTTAACAACTGATGTATTATACTTTGAGATGTATTTCCCAAAAAAGAAATTCAGTTTTCCGTTGAAGAATATAAGAAAAGTTGATACTGTAAAATCCTTTCTGGGTAAAACTCAATTCAGACATCTGCTTAGGATATCTTTCATTAATGATAAAGGTGAAGAAGATTCAGCAGCATGGCTAGTCAAAAATCTAGAAGTTTGGACTAACAGAATCGAACAAATTATTAAAATGAAAAAATAAATGATAAGAAAAGCACTTTTTTAGATAAAATATAAAAGAGTCTTCCTTTCATGTAATTATTGTAAGTGTGAAACCAATGTTTGAAGAAAAGGAATTTGATGAATTAGAAGACGAAGAGTATGAAGATTTAGATGAACTAGAATCAGTATCCATTGAGATGGAAGAATTTTCTGATTTAGCTGGATTGGAAGATATTCCTGAAGAACAAGAAGTAGGTTTTACAGGAAGTGACGTTATAATTACTTACGGAGAGAAAGTAGAAGATGAGATGAAAGCATTAGAAGAGAGATTTAACAAGAAATTAAAAGAATTAGAGAATGCAGATCCAGATTCAGCTTTAAGAGAAATGACTGAGCTGTTAAATGATAGCAGAATGCTTGAAGCTCATCACATAACCTCTAAAATTTCATCTTATATTGCATCATTACTTACTATTTTAGAAAATCACAAGGATGCAACTGAATACTACCTACAATCAGTAAGTGAAGCTAGAAAATCAGGAGATAAGAAACTTCATTTAGAATGTTTAACACCTTTTGGTTTAAATCTTATTCATTTTGATCCTAAAGATGCATCTGTTGTTTTTAGTCAAGCTATAAGTTTAGCTGAAGAGCTGAAAGATGATGAAGCCTATGCACAGAATACTATACATTTAGCTAATTGCTTAGCTTTAAGTGATAAGAAACAAGCAGTTCAACTTTATAACGAAGGAAAAAAGTATTTTGAAACAATTGGTGATAATCAATGGTTAGGAATTATTAATTACAAGATTGGAAGTATCTATCTTAAAACAAATGAATATCAACCAGCTTTTGAGCTTTTACTAGATGCAAAAGAAAAACTTAGTAAGCATCCAGAAACCTTAGATGCCCTAAGAATAGATGAAGCAATTAAAACAACCAAATTTATCCTAATGTATGGTCACTCAATTAAAGATCGTTTATCAATTCCTAGACCAGAAGTTATTTGGGATTCGCCAAACATTAAGAAAATATACGAGTTGCTATCAAGTAATGGTTCATTTGATATAATTAAAAATATCAAAACTA
>JAEOTG010000340.1 GCA_016839985.1 Candidatus Heimdallarchaeota archaeon
GTAATAGGATCCTTGGTTGATCGATATATCATACCAAACGTTGTTTGCACCATCATCATTAGCTTGAGATGTTAATCCTAAACTGTTTATAAACGCATTGTGATGTAGAACATTGTTATCTGAATGCAGATCAACATTGATCCCATAATCTCCATTATCTTGTAGAAGATTGTTTGTAAGAACTGAATCATCGGTATTTTGTAATAGATATCCATAACCTGTGTTGTCTATAACAATATTATTTGTAACTATAAGATTATTCAAGTTAGTAGTTTCTATTCCAATATTATTATAAGAGCAATTATTGTGAGTAAGAATTGAGTCAGAACTAAACCATAGGGAAATACCTACTATAGTTCCTGTGCAATTATTTCTGCTAATTGTAGAACCTGGAGAAGTATAAAGATATATGCCATTATCATTCAAACCATCAATAATATTCTTTGAAAAAGTTGAGTAATAACTATTAGTTGCTTGAATTCCAATATCATTTGAAGTTATAGTATTTCCTGAAACTAGTGAATTATTACCACCATTTAGGTCTATTCCCATACTAATATCTGATATAATTCTGTTGTTCAAAACCTTAACAGTTCCATCTCCCATCTCATAGTACTTACCAAGATATATACCTATATTTGTGTCTGTTTTAAGATAACAATTCTGTATAATAAAGTGTGCAGTATTATTTCCGCTGAAAAGTATTGGGTAATCCCCTGATACTGTTATATTGTAATTTTCTATTCTATATGGATCTCCTGGAGTTCCTGCACCTGGAAAATTGTATGGGTCTGTGAAATTGTCATCATAATCAATGTAGATTGGTCCATGATTTACATAGGTTTTTTGTATGATTGGTAGATTAGAGTTATTTTCTGATGCAAAAATAGAAATAACAGGATTTGTTTTAGCAAGAGAAACTAATAAGAGAACAACAAATAGTATCAATGCAAAATTTAACCTTTTTATTTTTTCATTTTTTATTTTTGTTTTTATCAAATGTATACCCCTTTTTGTTAGATGTAAATTATTAGAAATTTACAAATTACATCAATTGTGTTGTGCATAATATATAAAACTTATTCAGATGAAAGATTAATGAACAAAAAGAATTTCTAATAAAAACACATTCTAGTTTCAAATTACAAGAGTTTATAAGAAAAAAACATAAGAATATTTTATGAATAATTTAATATTCAAAAGAAAAAAAATATTAGCTCTTTTCGTTGTTCTGATTTTTAGTCTATCACAAGTAGCTAATTCGCAAAGTTATCAAGTCTCAAGAACAGACTTTATTACCGATTTAAACACTGCTTCACAAGAAGCTCCAGAAATCTCTCAGATCCCTCTTCCAAGAAAACAAGTTACTCAATATGTTGATGAGTCAATTGTTGCTAATGTTGCTGATTCTCCTGAAAATGTCACTAGTCCTGGAACATTTGATAGTGGTCTCATTATTGGAGAAGCTGATGGTCTAAAAATGACATTTTCTCATGCAGTAGATTCAGTTGAGTATGCTTTACTGAAACTTGATGGAGCTATTACTAGTGATTCTTTAACACTCAGAAGTGTTGATGATTTAGGGGGTCTTGATTCATTATTATTTGTCTTTGGATGGTCAGATCCTTACACAGCACCTACAGTTGATTCTGTAAATGAAACTCACATCGATGACAAGTTTACTCTCCTAGGTATAGATCTTGGTATTGGTGGGGATTTAGTACTTTCTTATGATAATATCTCGTTAGAATATTTACTGCTATTTGAAGATTCATCTGTTCCACAGCCTACAAGTATTGATGCTATAGAAGTTTATGGATTCGTTTCATTCATGGCTGACGAAGGAAAAAATGGTATACCTGACATCTGGGAATATCCAGATATGAATCTAACCCAAGTAATTGAAGATATTGATTTATTCGGAACTACATATGAAATAATGAGTCTTGTTGGAACAGCTTATCCAGGAAGCACAAATTTTGATTTTCTAATGCCATTTGTAAAACTAGGATTAATAGAAGAGGAGGAAATAGATGAAACTCATTTCTATATAATCTGTCAAACAGAAATGAAACTGCCGTATGCTTCAACATATGACTATCTGCAATTTCTAGATACATATGATTTAGTTAATATGACTTACATAGAAGGAAACATAACAATCGAAAACGAAGTATATGCAGCTTTCGATAAATATATTGGACAAGATCAAAGGATAAGAACTTGGCAGTTTATTGATTATACAGTTGATGGAGAATATGATCCTATAAACTATCAAGCAACCGGGAATCAGATTAAAGGAAAATATGCCACACTTGATACTACAACTCAGAAAACCGAAACAGCTCAAGAAAAATTCGATCTTGACGTAAGTATCGTTCTAGATATAGTTGAAAATGTTTTAGATGCTGTTATTGGTGGAAAGGACCTAGTAGAGCAATTTATGAGTAAAATTGTTGGTTTCATCCAAGGAAAAGTGATGGATGGTGTTGGGAAGAAATTACTTGAAAAATTAGCTAAGAAAGCACTTAAGTCTGCAATCAAATGCATATTTTCTATAACTACAGTCAAAGATATCGTAGTTAAAGGAATAATGATACTTGGAAAACTTGGAGTACCAATACCCAGCTGGTTGCAGAAAGTACTAGATTTCGTTACAAGTATTCCTTTTATTGACCCACCTGTAGAAATTAGGAAAATGAGATTAACTTTTATGAATGAATATACTAGCAGTCCAATACTTGGTTGGGACTTCAATACTGACACTCCAATCTACACGCATCCAAAGGGAATTTATTTTGGAGATACTTATAGTGCTCAGGTGATACTTTCATCAAGAGATATATTTCCTGTTATTGGTAGAATTCAATCTAAGAATGCTTCTCGAGTAGTAACGGGTCATCTTTATGTTGAAGACTTCATACTAGAAGAAGCAACACATGCAAAATCATCTCTTGAACCAGACGAATCAGCTCAAGGAAGAATGTATACAATTCCTCCAGACGGTTCAATTGTTGTAAGTCAATGTCAAGTGACCTACTCTGGTGTATCATCTTCAGTAGCTGAAGCTGATGTAGGTTTCAAGCTCTACTTTACAGTAACTGATGAAAATGGAACTAGTTTAACTGATATCGCGAAAACAAGAGCAGCTATTAATGATCTCCCAGATCCTATGATTTTATTACCAGTAACTTTAGAACCAGATAATAGATTCTCAGTAGATGTAAATCCCTCTTTGCTTGGAATTGATTTAGATTATCATATGGTGGCTTTTCTTTATAAAACAAATACTATATTCCATGACTATTGTAATTACACTTTTATGCTACAAGATACCATAGCTCCAAGCATACTGAATGTTACAGCTCAGATCGATGAAGAACAAAACAAAATAATCTTCAGTGCAAAAATATCTGATTATAGTCTTTTCCAGACGAAGCTCTGGCTGCATACAGACCCAGCTCTGGGTGACCCAGCTCTGGGTGCATCATATCTAATGACCTCTAATGGTACTCATTATACATTTGATGTCGCACTAGATGACTATAGAAAGAGTACACTCTACTATAAAGTTGTAGCGTATGATAATTCCGGAAATGAGGCAACAAGTACTCTTCAATCAATTGCAATACCTAAAAAAGCAAATGGTTTCACAATTCTTACTTCAATGCTTACAGTGTTAGTAGTCAGTACTTTAATCATCTCAAGAAGAAAAAAGCAATTTAAAAAGTGATATTCGAAAGAATATCTTCTCTTTTTCATTTTTAATTTAAAAATAATTAGAAGAAAGTATTTATTGTTTCTATGGATATAAAGTTCAAGATGTCAGTTACAAGTAACAAAACCAGTAAAGAACCTAAAGAAATACTTTATTCTGAATCTGCTGAAATAAATGAAACAAATGATGTGAAAACTAAAAAAATACGTTATTTAAGTATAGATCTTTTCAGAGGTTTGGCAATTGTGGGTATGATTTTTGTAGATATTATTGCTCCTTTTGATAGAGTTCCTGCATGGTCCAAACATGCTGTAGATTATGGTTTAACATATGTTGATCTAATTGCACCTTTCTTTATTTTTGCAATTGGTCTTACCTACAAAATGTCCTTTGATAGAACTTTAGAAAGAGAAGGATATGTGAAAACATATACTAGATTTGCAAGAAGATATGGAGCTTTAGCTGGATTTGGATTTATAGGTAGTATACATCTTATTACTAATGAAGGAATGAAATTTTCGTGGGGAGTTTTACAAGCAATTGGATATGCAGGACTATTTACAATGTTCTTTATAATTTTACCCCGAGTTGTTAGACTAATTATTGGTATAGGAACTTTGGTTGGATATCAATTCATACTTAATATAACTATTGAAGTTGAAAGTGTTATGATGACAATTGGAGATTTGAATCTTTTAGATGTACATGGAGGAATTATTGGCGGTATTGGTTTTGGTGCAATGTTATTAATTACTACAGCAATTATTGATATTTTTAATGAAAAAAAGAAATTTCCAATTCTGATAAATAGTGTTGCCTTTACAGCAGTAGGAATTATTATTCATTTTATCTGGAAAGTATATGGATATCCACTATATGGTGGTATATCAAAAGAAAGGATGACACCATCTTATGTTGCTTTAACAATTGGTTTATCAGCATTACTATTCTATCTAATATGGTATTTGTTTGACAAAAAGGATATCTCAAAAGGAAAAAGTATAATCCTTCAACCTTTTGGAAGAAATGCACTATTCCTGTACATCATACATCCACTCTTCATCTTGTTAGCAACATTGTATCTCCCTCAAACCACTCATGGTGCGTTAGTAATGTTTATAGCTGCAGTGAATGTGTTTATTATATGGTTGCTTGCGGTTTGGATGAATAGAAAGCAAGTATATATTGTGATTTAGTACAAATTGGAATACCTTACTAGTTCAGTAGTTCTATAATATTATCAGGTAATTCATCTATTCCTTCAAATTCCTTAACAACAATGGATTTAATTTTATTTTTAAACTCTGAACTAATATTAGTAATAATCATCTCTTTCTCTCCTCCTATACTTTCGCAATCGTCTTCAATTAGAATATCTGGTGATTCTTTTTCAAGAATGTCCTTATACTCTTTCTCACCCTTTCGATAGAGTATTTTACCTTTAGGGAAACCATACTTTTTCAAAACTAATCTGTCTTCTTTTATTTTCTTTTTATTTCCGTGAAAACTTATGTAAAAAATTTTGCAACCTTGTTTAGACCACTCACTCATTTTTATTACTGCATTGCTTATTGGAATGTAAGTTGAAAAATCATAGATAGATTTATCCTTCTCTTTTACTTGTTTAACTCTCTCTACTCTTGTTTTATTTTTACCACTAGAATGCATTATGATTGTTCCATGAAGAAATATTGCTAAAGTAATAGATTTTTTCACAAAAATTCATCTTTTTTGTATTTATAAAATTTAACTTCATGAGAGAGTGATACCCTAAATAAGAAGAAAAACTCGTAAGGATTAAAAATAATAAAAAAAAGAAGAGAGTTTAAGCTTACCTTCTTTTCCTGAAGAGTAAACCTAAAACTGCAAAAAATGGTACAAATAAGATAAATGCTACATAGCCAAATTCAGAAACTGCTATAGGATAATCTAGTGGATTATTCGGATCTGTTCCTTCAGCTACTTCTTCGCCATCAGAATACCCGTCTCCATCACTGTCCCAATCTAAGGGGTCTGTTCCATGTATTGTTTCTTCGTAGTATGTAAGTCCATCCCCATCTAAGTCATATGTATAAATGTCTGCTGCATAGTATAGATTATCTATACCCCAGTAACCTGAGTATCCTGTTGTTCCATTAATTGTGATTCTGCTTATTTCTGAATCCTCAGAGTATATCTCTACAAGTTTGTTAATGGAAGGTACTTCTAAACTCACTTTA
>JAEOTG010000341.1 GCA_016839985.1 Candidatus Heimdallarchaeota archaeon
AATCAGAGTGTCATTGGAAATTTGACAAAATACAAAATGTTTCAACTCCCAACGAAGCTTAATCTGGATAGATTACCTCTTAGTGATATACAAGATTTAAATGAAGCTATTGATTTTGCGATTGGAAGAATTGAACAAACATATCCAATAGAAGGAAATAACCTAATCTCAGGTACTCTGTGGATGTATCAAGGAGTTATCATTTTCATGCAACTCATAGATACAGTTCTTTACATCCCTGCAATAGTTCTTTCTATAATTCTTATAAATTTAGGAGCAGAACTATCTTTACAAGAAAGGAAATTCGAGATTTCAGTTCTAAAGGCACAAGGAGCCTCTCCAAAACAGATAAGAAGAATGATTCTTTCAGAGGTTTTAGTTATTGCTATTATAGGGGAAATAATAGGGATTTTCTTAGGTGTTCTTGGTGCAGCAACAGTTTTATCTACATATCGTTTTATGGCTATAGATTTTACTACTTTAACCCAAGCATTCGGAATTTTAAAAATCAAACCGTGGAGTATAATAACGACTATTGTAATCACGATAGGTATTCTATTAATTACTACATAAAGGAAAACAAATGCTTTCATTAGACAAGAAGTAGCAATTGCTAAAACCATCGAAAGGGAGAAAAGAGGATGGTTTAAGAAGATATATGGAGATGTTATCTTCTTCCTATTAGGTCTTGTAGGAGTGATTCTTACACTTTCTGCAGATCTTAATCCTAAAGTATCCTTTAGTTTTGTCGTTGAATTGCTTCAAATGTTTACTCCCTTGTTACTTTGGTATGGAGCTGCAGGAGTAGTTAGTCGGCTCTCCACAAAAGTACCAGAAAAACTAGATAAAATACTTGTTAAAACATTCAAGGATATTGGAAGTTTACTGAAAGGAAGTTTGTCAAGAAGACATCAAAATTATCCTAGGATGACAGTTTTACTCTGTTTATCAGTTTCTTTGTGTATTTTCTCTGCAATTCAAGGTGAGACAGGTGCTGCAGAAATACCTAGATATTCAGATGCAGTAATAGGAGGAGATATGAAAGTTGATGTGTTAGGGATTTTCCAAGATTTGTCAGCTTCTAATTTCACAGGTTATGAAGATAAAATAGAAACAGTTATACCTATTTATTATACGATGTTTAGAGTTGGTCCTAGGTGGATTCACTGTTTTGGAGTCGATCTTGCAAATTACGGAGAATGGGCGTATTGGCATAAGGATTCAATTGTAGGTTATCCCGATTGGAATGAAGGACTTAATGTTTTAAGTTCAGATCCCACAAAAAAAGTAGCAGTTGATATTTCAACTTCTAGATATCTAGATATAGATGTAGATCCTACATTCAATTTCACTATTTATAATCAAACAAAATTTTCTGCAAGTGCTGAAATAATCATAGATCATGCACCTGGACTCGCAATTGATGTTGGAGAACTATCGTTTTTTGATTTTGGTGGGACAGGATCTTATACAATGATAACTGATAAAGAATTTGTTTTTACATATGCTCCTTTTACAAATACAATAATCAGTGCAATAATTATTCTAAAAGAAGGAGTAGATCCAATAGAAGAAAATCTTTCGTTTAAGTTTGATTCACAATTCGATTGGATTGTAGAAGCTCAATCACATGCGGAAGAAATAGAACTGACGAAAGCTAGAGAAGGATTAAGTTTTGGTTTTCCTGGACTTTTAACCATCAATTTCATCATATCATTAGTTGGTATGGTAATTGGTGTTTCGATTTTTATGTTTATGATAATTAATCAACGTAAAAAAGAATTCGCGATTCTTATAGCAGAAGGAGCTTCAAAGAAACAGTTAATCAAACTTGTTCTTACAGAAGTACTATCAATGGCTATTTTCGCTACTTTATTTGGAGCATTTATTGGATTCTTACTAGGATATCAGTTTAATGATTTCTTTGATCAATTTAGCGTAACAACATTCAATAGGCAAATAATATTTCCGCCGATCCCGCTAATTGTTACAGTTATTGGTGCATTTGCTATAGTTATTCTATCAACACTGATTCCTGCCATAATAGCAGCTCGAACAGATGTTGTAGAGGAGATGAGAACAGAATAGGTGAAAAAAATGTATGATGTAAGTACTAAAGTTAAAATCCAACCTCTTCCTGAAGGATTAACTCTTCAAGCAGTTGATATTTACCATGTTTATGGTTTAGAACATCAGAATAAAGTAGTAGCTTTAAGAGGAATAAGTTTTGATATAAATAAAGGAGAAATTCTAGGAATAATTGGACCTTCAGGAAGTGGCAAATCTACATTATTACTTTCCCTGGGGGGAATGTTAAAACCAACTGCAGGTCAAGTCATATACTCAGATGGTACAGATCTAACAAAATTGCCAGAAGAACTTCAATTCGAATTTAGAAGAAACAACATTGGATACGTATTTCAAGAACAAAATCTAATAACATATCTTTCAGCAGAAAAGAATATTGAAATGCCAATGAGACTGATTGGAATGTCTCTTATTGATCGTAAGAAACGCGTGAGAGAGTTAATGGAAAGACTTGGAATATGGCATCGAAGGACACACACTCCCAAAAGAATTTCTGGTGGTGAACAACAACGCGTTTCAATTGCTAGAGCATTAGCAAACAATCCCAAATTGATTTTTGCAGATGAACCTACAGGTAATGTTGATTCAGAAACATCTACTCAGATACTTGAGCTCTTCAATGAATTAAAAGAAGAAATGGATACTTCTTATTTGATATGTTCTCATGATCCTGTGGTCGGAGAGTTTACAGATAGAACACTAGAAATAAGAGATGGAATTCTAATAGGAGAACATCTGGAAGATATTGATTTAACAGATTTAGACAGCTCAAGATTTTTGGTAATCGATAATCAAAATAGAATTACTCTACCAGAAAAAGCTTTAGTTCAATTTCAAGGAACAATACTCTACACATGGGAAATAGCTGAAGAAGGTTTGTTACTGAAACCTTTAGCTAAAACAGAACGAAAGATTGAACAAAAAATAAAATTCTGTACTACTTGTGGTATGGAAATACCTAAAGGAGAATATTCTTGTCCAAGATGTGGAGCAAAATTATCTAGAGTTGTACGTTAAACTTTATCCATTCCTTAATATTTTTTAAGAAGTTCTTCTTTCTTGAAATTTATGCAGATATATTTAGTACGCCATGGTGAGACTGATTATAATAGAAAGAGGCTTATTATGGGACAAATGGATATTCTAATGAATGAGTTGGGAATAAATCAAGCAAAGAAATTAGCAGATGCATTAGAAAACAAGGGAATAACAGCTATATATAGTTCAGATTTATCACGAGCTTTTAAAACTGCAGAGATAATTGGTCAAAAACTAGGATTGAATCCTTTACCTACTAAAGAATTTAGAGAACATACTTTGGGAGAGATGGATGGAACTGAATGGACAAATGATCTAGAAGAAATGGCTTTTGAAGATTTTGAGAAAATAATGCACAAAGTTGGAGCTGAAGATATGCTTGATTTTTACAACAGAGTGTGGGATAAATTTCTAAAGATCGTTGAAAAGCACCCTGATGATGAAAATTTGTTGTTTGTTATACATGGGGGATGTACGAGAGTTATAATAATGAAAATTCTAGATGCAACAAATGAAATTTTTGGTGCTTTAACTCAAGAAAATTGCTGTATTAATATTGTTTCATATGTAGAAACTAGGAAAAGACAAAAATTCAAAATTGAAAAAATAAACGAAACTTGCCATCTTGATGAGTATAAAACACATATTTAGAACAAGATTAATAATGTAGAATTTTTGATTATCTTTTAAGATGAATGAAAAAATTATTCCACCTGAACAAAGGATCCCTTCGAGAACTTACCGAGTGAAGATTAAAGAAACAGTAGGTAAAAGATTAGTAGCGGAAGAAAATATTTACATCTTGGAACCTGACGATTTTGAGAAAGTAGAATACAAACCATATGATACTACAGAAGAAAAAGAAGA
>JAEOTG010000342.1 GCA_016839985.1 Candidatus Heimdallarchaeota archaeon
AGGTAAAACTACCTCTGTAAGACTCTTGACTGGACTTCTTCGACCTTCAGAAGGTGGAGCAAGTGTTTTAGGATTAGATGTAGTAGAGAATGCTCAAGAAATTAGAGGTAAAGTTGGATTACTAACAGAAACACCAGCAATATATGAGAGGTTAACAGTTCGTCAAAATTTGGAATTTATTGCAAGATTATACAATGTTCAAAAAGAAGATATTAGAAATCGTGTTGAAGAGATAGTTGATTTATTTGATATATCAGAAAAAATTGATCTTCCAGCAGGTTCATTATCCAAAGGTATGAAACAAAAATTAGCTATTGCTAGAGCAATGCTTCATGATCCACCAGTAATTTTTCTTGATGAACCGACTGCTTCATTAGCACCAGAATCAGCAAAAATCGTGAGAGAACAAATACTAAAATTAGCAAGAATAGAAAAAAGGACATTCTTCATTTGCACTCATAATTTGTTCGAAGCTGAGCGATTGTCTTCACGTATTGGTATTATTAATCATGGCGTTTTAATAGCACAAGGAACTCCTATGGAGTTACGAGAATTAAGAAAAGATGATACTACCACTCTATTCCGCTTTAGTCAATGGAACAAAGAGATCAAGGATTACTTTGAATCTACCAAACTCGAAATTATTGAAATGGATGCTGAAAGAAAAGCAATTTCTGTAATCATCCCAAAGATAGAACAGGAAACTCCAACAATTATTAAAGAACTAACCCAACAAAACCATTCTATTGTAGAAGTTAAACATGAATTTCCCACCCTTGAACGAATTTATCTGGAATTAGTTGAAAGTGAGAGTATTCCAAGAGAAAATCATGAGGAGGAAGAACAATGAATTGGCAAAGAATTTGGGCTATGGTTAGGAAAGATGTTATAGAATTTACAAAATCAAAATATGTTTTGTCTGCCATTATTGGGATGCCATTACTTTTTGCTATTTTATTCCCATTTACTTCTCTTTTACCCATTGCAAAAATAGATCCGGCTGAATTTGAATCAGCAGATTTTGGTCAGTTTATAAATAATCTTTTCAGCAAAGCTGTTACTAATTGGAGTAGTCTAGGTTCACAAGCACAAACACTAGTGATGATTGCATACAGTATGTTTATAATTGTGCTTATGCTTCCAATCATAATTCCTGCTGTTACAGCATCAGAAACGGTTGTTGGAGAAAAAGAAAGAAAAACAATGGAAGCGGTTTTAGCTTCTCCTATGTCTGAATCTGAGATAGTTCTAAGTAAGATTATTTCCTCGTTCTTACCATCAATTGTTGGAACTCTTGTTGCGGCTATTGGTTATATCATTATTACTGATATCATAATTTATCCGTTTATAGGGCAAATCTTATTCCCCGATCTAATATCTATGATTCTAGTTTTTATCTTCAGTCCAATGGTTTCAATAATAAGTGTGGAATTGATGATAATGATTTCAACAAGAGTTACAAGTGTCAGAGATGCATACCAACTAGGATCACTTATAGTACTGCCACTAATAATGCTTGTTGTTGCAGAAATGTTTGGTTTACTCTTTCAGTCTACAATAACAATGATTGCAGGAATTGCGATATTGGCAGTTTTAATATTTATACTGTTTAAGATTACAACTAATATCTTTGATAGAGAAAGAGCATTAATAAAAATGGTTTGAGTAAAAAAAAAAAAAATTATTTTCTTTTCTTAATTAATGGCACAATCGCAATACTAGATACGAGTACAATAAATAAGAGAACTGGAATAAGAGTGAATTCAGAAATTGAACTTAGAGGATAAGGATAGACAGAGCCTGCACCACCATCTATAGAATAACTTCCAGAGCCAGACCAGTCGCTCCAGTAGTTTCCTTGATCAGTTGAAGTATCGTACCAAACGTTGTTTGTTCCAGCGTCAGAAGCTTGTGAAGTAATTCCACCATTGTCAATGAAATAATTATGATGAATAACATTGTTTGCGGTATAAGATCTGAATTCAATTCCATAGAATGCGCTACCAGTAATAGTGTTGGATTCTATTACTACATTTGAGCTGCTTAAAGAAGAAGAGCCTAATATTGAAATTCCAACAAAATTATTGTTAAGAACATTTTCCTTTAAAGTAACATCTTGTGAATATACTCCAATTCCTTCATCATTATAATCGCATTTATTTCTCAGAACATCTAGATTGAAAGATCTGTAGATAGCTACTCCTTGTCCAAAATTATTACATATGTGATCTTTAATTATTGTATTGTTGGAATGTCCTACTTGTATCGCTGGTCCATGTTTGTTTACATAACTCAGGTCATAAAAATCACTACTACAAACATTATTTGAAATTTCAGCATCAGGGGAATAGTAAGTCAGTATTCCATAGTAATTATTCATTTGTTTAGTATCTTTTACAATGCAACTATTACTGAAGAACAGATGACATCCATAGTTTGTTGTTGGTAGAAGTGGAGAAGAATCACTTATAGTTATACTAGAACAATTCATGAGTATGAGTTGACCATACATTGTAGTATCTATATTTGAACCAGTTTCATTGACAAATATCATAATAGGTAATCCATTTGCAGTATTATCTGAGAAAGTTAAATCAAAATACTCATCTACTGAATCAAAATCTAAATACAAACCATTATTTATCAAAGTATTCTTACTGATTGTAGCATAATTCATAGTACCTAGGTATATAGCAACAAAATTGTCTTGGCAAGTATTATTGATAATATCTAGTGAATCACAATACCAAGAATGTATACCATAAATGTTGTTAGTATAGGTGTTATCTTGAATTGTACAATCAGGGCTATTCTCTATGAAAATGCCAGATTGACAATCAGCAATAGTGTTATTTACTACTTGAAAGTCACCACAATTCATCAAAAACACACCAACTACATTGTGATTGTAATTACTGTTATTCCTTACTATCGATCCGGTACAATCTTCAATGTGAATCCCAAAAGTAGAATCTTCTGTATAACAGTTCTCAATAATAAAGGAGTCACTTACACTTATTATTTTGATACTATAAGCAACACCATTTGTTATACTGTAATTAGCTATAAGATAAGGATCACTTGGTATTCCAGCTCCTGAAATACCATAGTCTGAAAAATTTGATGAATATTCTATTAGAATTGGATCATGAGTTGTGTAATTTGAAATTAATTCAGAAGATACATCTGAATCATTGAAAGAGAATATAGTTGTATCAGCAGAATACAAGCAGGAAATTAATATTAACAAACCTAGTATTGATATGGATATGATTTTTCTTTGTATTTTTATAATATTAACCATTTTTTATCACCAAAAGGTTAACTAGACCAAATACTTCCTTTTAAGTTATATATTTTTTGGAAAAAATAGACTAATTGCTAAGAAAAACAAAAAAATAAGAAAAAGAGAAAAAAAAATTTACCAGTAATCATAGTGAACTTTTTCTTCGCTAAATCTGTCTGCTGGAAGTTTTTCCTCTGCAGGATAACCTATTGGAATAAAAGAAATTGGAAAAACATCTTTAGGCATCTCTAACAAATCCTGGAAAGCTTTTACTCTTTCTTCATTTGGATAAATTCCGCACCAAACACTTCCTAATCCTAATGCATTAGCTGCTAGCAAGATGTTTTGAGATGCTGCAGAACAATCTTGTATCCAAAAACCCTTTCGTACTTCTTTACTTGTATCACAACAAACAATGATAGCTAAAGGAGCTTCTAAAACCATTTTCGCATATGGATGAATGTTTGGTACTTCATCCAGAATCTTTCTATCTTTAATAACAACAAAATCCCAAGGTTGTTGATTCCCAGCAGATGGAGCACTCATAGCAGCTCTTAGAATAGATTGAATTTTTTCATCTGAAACAGGTTTATTTTGAAATTTTCTAATACTTCTTCTTGTAAGAATATTATCCATATTATCACCTTTTTAGTTAGTTTATTACAAGTTATTGATAAAAGTATTGGGCAACTAATAGCAAAACTCAAAAGCACTATTTATCTGTTAAGTGTAATGGAGATTGGACTTTCAATACCTATTAAGATGACAGCAGAAGAAAAAGAACAATACGTTAAAACTGCAAAAGAAGTAGGTATTAGCAGTATTTGGATAGGTGATAATCCCCTAATTAATAATGCCTTCTTGGATATAGGGAGATTATTTTCAACAATAAAAGATGTGAAATTCTGGACTGGAATTACTTCTCCGTTCTATTATTCAATTGAAGTTCTTTTTTCATTGAGTATCTGGTTTTCTCGAAACTATTCAAGTAGATTCGGCTTGGGTTTGGGAATAGGGAATATGAATATCATAGATGATGATAAAATACATGCAAAACCTTTTACTCATTTCAAGCAAGAGATTACAAAACTTCAGGAAATTGCAAGATTAAGAAAAGAAAAGCAAATGAAAGATGATTTTCCACCATTAGCTCTTGGTGGATTAGGTAATAGGATGATTAATTTAGCTTTTGAAAAAGCTGAGTATTTATTACTTAATAGTATTTCAAAATTTGACATAACTAGGTCACTTAATCTTTTAGAAGATAGTTTACTTAGTGGACCTAAAAGAACTGAAATTATACCATATGGAATGATACAAATCTTAGAAAACGAAGAAGAAATTTCTCCAACCTTATGGAACATAGCTAAAGATATCGCTAAAGGTTGCTCAAATTCAATTCTTATATCTCATGGTTATTCTGCCCAAATGATTGAACAAATAAGAAAACTTCCATGGGAAAGACAAAATAAAATTCCTAAAGGTAAGATTCTCCAGATTGCAAACGATTTTTCTATCTTTGGTACTCTAGAAGAGGTTAAAGAAAGGTTGTTTGATATAAAACAATATTCAGAAGAAAAGCTGATTTCCAATGTTGTCATAGGCTGGATATATTCCAAAAATCAATGGGACGATATAAAAGAAATAGTTCAATATCTCAATTAGCTAGCTTTTTCTTTAAGGTAGTTGTACAAATCTTCTAAGCTTTCCCAGATGAAAGTAGGATTATATTCTAATTCTGATAGTTCTTCTCTAGTAGTTTCACCTGTTAGTACTAATGCACTTAATGCCCCAGTAACTTCAGCTAGTCTAAAATCAG
>JAEOTG010000343.1 GCA_016839985.1 Candidatus Heimdallarchaeota archaeon
AACCAATAAAAATCAAAGAATTCTACAAGGAACTAATCAAGAATCCTCCTGAAATTGAATCAAGGTTATTCTCAGAACAAATGCTAAATCATCCACATTTGTTAGTCAAACCTATTGCATACAATTGGGGTATGAATTATGGTTATGAAGCTGGACAAAGAGCTATTCACTTGCATATTCACTTGTTCCCAAGGAGAGATATGGGACTAGGTATTGCTACCGCAATGAGGAAACATCTTGTTGAAAAAAATAATAAAGTAATAAAAAGAATGGAAAAAAATAAAAATGTCAATTGAAAAGAAATGAACCAAAGAAAATTTAACCACGAGTAAACAGAAGATGTTTAGAGATTAATCTTCTTATAAAATTCTTCTAATCTTTCTCGATAATCATAGTAAAAAGTTTTTTACACACTGAGTATATTTCTTCACTTTCTTCTTTAGATATTCGAATCCTTCTTTTCACTACTTTGTGTGTTAAATCATTTCTTCTTTTTCTTAGTTTACTTATTCTGCTTTCCAGTTTAGCATCCAATACTTCATTAAGACGCATAATTTTGCATTTTATATTGATTGTCCAATTTGGACTGTCTTTCATCTCATCTAGAATTCTCTTGTTCAGATTTCCTTTTCCAGTCACATCTAAGTAATCAAACCAAATGTAGTTCAACAATCCCTCTATCAATGCCCAACCTATACCAATTCAGTATCTTAACTAAATTCTGTTAATAGTTTCTGATTGTCAAAATCCAATCCCTTTTTCAACATCCTTATTTTCATTACTAAAGCATCTAAAAACTTCTCATTTCTATCAATTTTTCTTTTTTCCAACTCCTTAATTATCTCTTCACTAGCTTTTGCTTCTATCTCTTCTTCCTCATCAAACATCCCCTCTACTTTACCATACAAACACCAAAACTCCACCTTTTCCGCTACTTTCGGATAAACCTTCAAATCCTTCTCTTTGAATATTGCTTGTGTTAATCTCTTAGCATCTATGATTCTTTTCGTATTATTTTCGTAGTATACGACTATTTCAGGTTGAATCCAAGCTTGCTCTTCTAACTCAGGAGTATCTATCTTAGGTTTCCACTTCCAATTTTCATTAGCTAATAAAACTTCAGCTATCTCTTTACACAGCTCTTCCCATTTGTAAGCAGTAGTGGAAGTAAACCAACAAGCTTCTGCTTGTTTATGTTTGTACAAATGACTAGGGTCGGCAAAACCTCTTCCACATTCCTTACAGATAAATGGTTTCTCATCAGTATGAACAGCAATAATATGTAACTTAAGATTTCGAGCATGAGGAAAAGCTGCTTCGCATTCTTCACAGACATGAGGTCGATGGTTTTGATGAACAACTTTGATATGATCATTTAAATGCTGACTTAGCTTGAAAGCAAAGCCGCATTCTTCACAAACATATTTACGCTCATAAGTATGTATGGATATCATATGCTGTTTTAGATGATCTGGAAGTTTGAAAGCTTTTCCACAAAATTCACAAATATGTTTTCTAGTGTTTTTATGAACGCAGTCAATATGACGTTTCAGAGTGTCTTTTCTCTTAAAAGAGGAGTTACAAAATCTACAGTTAAATGCTTTTTCTTTGAGATGTGCAGAGCGAATATGGCGTTGAAGAGTTCCAGATTGATTGAATTTTCTGTTACAATATTTACATTTGTAAGAACGAAGATTAAGATGGACTTCATGTAAATGTCTCCTTAAATGATCTTTCCTAGTAAAGGTTAAATCACATTCTGTACAGTTAAAAATTTCCGTTTTTGTATGAGTACAATTAATATGTCGATTTAAAGAATATTTACGTGTGAAAGATTTACCACATATCTCACAAATATGATTATTAATTCTTTTACTCACAGTCATATTATACAATATAAAATACTCAAATTACAATAAAAACTCAAAGAAAATAGAAAAAATTAAAAACTCTGAAACCATTACATACGGCGTCCACGGCGCCCACCTTTGCGGCGGCATCCGTTATGAGGTAACGGGGTCACATCTTCTAGTCTTAGTATTCTCATTCCTGATCTTTTCAGTGCACGCAATGCTGCTTGTGTTCCTGGTCCTGGAGTACGATTTTTATGTCCTCCTGGTGCTCTATAACGCACATACAGATTGAACACTCCTTTACTTTGCGCTTCTTGTGCAGCAGCGTTCGCTGATTTCATAGCAGCATAAGGACTGGATTCATTTCTATCAGCTTTAACGAACATTCCTCCGCTTTTACGACTGAAGGTTTCAGCTCCAGAAATATCAGTTATGTGAATAATAGTATCGTTGTAACTAGAAAAGATATGAGCTATACCATATTTTCTTTCTTGTTTCTTGACTGGGGGCTTGCTTTCTTCACTCATATAATCACCTATTTGGATTCTCCTTTAGTTTTCAAGAATGCTATAGCGTTACTGATGACTTTTTCTGCAGTTGCTTTACCAATACCAGGGACTTGAGATAACTCCTCGGCAGTAATTTTTGAAATCTTTTCAACAGTATCAAGACCATGATCTTTCAAAACCATAGCTGTTTTGGGACCAATTCCTTCAATGAGAGATAGATCAACTTCTTCAACAACCTTCTTCTTAGGCTCAGCCTTAGGTTCTGCAGGAGGTTTCTCTTCTTCTATCTTAGGTTTTGGTTTCTCTTCTTTGGGTTTTTCAACCTTCTTCTCTACTTTAGATTCCTCTTTCTTTTCAACAGGTTTAGGTTTGGGTTCAGGTTCTGCTTTAGGTTTTACAACTGGTTCCTTTACTGGTTCTTCCTTCTTTGGTTTTTCTTTCTTTGGTTTAACCTCAACTTCTTCAGTAACTGGGGGTGCTAGAGGTCGTGAAGGATGTTTAGAATCTGCAAGAGGGGATCGTGGAGCGTAATTAATTGATTCTTCCTCGTTAACTGTGATTAATCTTCCAGGAGATGTTACGATTCCATTATTAATTGCAATATGTCTATGAGCAATAAACTGTCTAGCTTGATAAGGTGAGGAAGCTAATCCTTTTTTGTGAACGATTGTTTGCAAACGACGATTTAAAACAGTTCTAACTTCTAGCGCAAGAACAGAATCCAGATCTCCTCCTTGAGAAAGCATACCAAGTCGAATTAATCGAGAAAGTACCTCTTCGTCTCTTTGCTTTCTTACTTCTGGAGTATGAGCTAAAAGTGCTCTTGCTTGCTGTCTTGCCTTGGAAAGAATCGTTCTAGCTTTCCATAACTCTTTTTTATTTCTTAAACCGTACTCACCAACCAATGGTAACTCTCTTTCTAACCGAGCTTTATCATAAGGGTGACCTGGTGTAATAATTTTCTTTTTATGTCTTCGAATTCCACCCATCTTAACTACCTCTTCTTCTTTTGAACACCAACAGTTGTACCGCTTTTACCGTGTGTTCGAGTTTTTTGTCCTCTCACTTTAAGCTTAAATTGATGTCTGATACCTCTCCTACTTCGGATACGGATGTACCTTTCAATATCTTGCTTAGTCTGTAGAATAAGCTGCGCTTCAGTTATATGCAAATCATCGCCTGTTTGACGATCTTTTCTACGATTAACTAACCACCCAGGTATTTCTGAAGCAACAGGATTTGTTATGATTGTTTCAATTTCTTTAATGGTAGTATCGGTAAGGGATCCTATTCTCTCTGATAGAGGAATATCTAGCTTTCTAACAATAGTATGAGCTAATCTTCTATTAACACCAGAAATCTTAGAAAGACCAAGAGCAACAGGCAAATGACCTTCTAAATCTGTGGATTTAATCCTAACTAAATGGCGAAATGACATATTCTCACTTTTTTCATTTTTTTGATTCCACAACCCGAAGTTGTGGAGCTCTGCGTTTCTATTCTGTTTTGAAACGAGGGATTGTTCCCCCTTTGAGCTTCGCCATGTGCTTATTATATTTTATAAACGCACTTTGACTTTAACATGAGTGCGAAAAAGATTTTTTTAAACGTTTGCTTCAAAGAGAATTGCTAGAAAGAAAGTTGATTATAATGGAGCCAGGACGGGGATTCGAACCCCGGAGCCATAATGGCAATGCATTTCAGGTTAAATATTTCCAGTGCATCTCCGTACCGCTTGGATATCCTGGCTTAATATAATTATTAGACGTGTAAATATGATTATAATAAAAATATTACCATGATGCTCTTTCTTCGTATTCTTCGGCTATCCGAAAACCTTTTCTTTCCCTTTTATAATCTAAATTGAAAGCAATGAAAATTTTTATTTTAGTAGGGTTACAACTTAGTGGAAAATCATCACATGGACATAAATTAAACAAGGAAACCAAAATACCAATGATTGAAACAGGACACGCAGTTTATCATGAATTGAAAAACCAAAAACTCGAAGTTAATCATGCGAATACTACTAAAGTAATAAAAGGTCTTCTTTCTAAAGATCCAACAGCTTTTACAAGAGCTATTTTAAAATATGAAAAGGAAAAATATCGAGATTCTGAAAAATTATTATTAAATGGAGTTAAATCTCCTGCAGAGATAGAGTATGCTAGAAAAAATTATGGCAAAGAGAATGTGTTTGTATTAAGTTTTCATGCAAGTAAAAGAACACGTTTTAACCGAGTAAATAATCCTGATCGTTTTAAAGTTTCAGGAGAATTTCGTGAAAAAACTCAAGAAGATCAAGATTTAGCAATCTGGGATAATTTTACAAGTAGAGATATTAGAGAAATTGGATTAGGTATAGGTAATGCAATAGCATTATCAAATGAAATTCTGGTAACTGAAAATTTGTTGTGGCCTTATCACACATTCGATAAGTCATACAAAATTTTCAAGGATATCATCATGAAATTCGATTGAATTATAAAAAACTTCATTATGAGCTATTTTTCTTTTTAGTTTGATAAGTTCCTATAGGCATTAGTACTCTTTTTACACTTGCTACAAGACCACTTTCTTTTTCTTCTAAATCCTTTGCATTCATTTGTGTTTCTCCAAAAGCAACTAATTCGTGCTTTAGAGATAATATTGCAATGAGTTCTCCACTGTCAAAGTCTTTTGAAAATTTTGACACACCAGGCAATCCTAATGGTGCACCATGGCACAAAGGATCAATTGCACTGTCTTTTACAATGATTTTTGGCAAATGCTTTATTCCATATTCCATCGGTAAGACTATATTTCTTAGAGGTATTTCTTCATCTTCTTCTTCATACAAACTAAAAGCATCATAAAGATCTTGGAGACTTGATAAGAAATCATCCTCAGTAAAAGGACCTGATTTTGTTCTACGAAGTTCTTTCATATGAGCTCCACACGAAAGACTTTGTCCGATGTCATGCGCATACTTTCTGATGTAAGTTCCTGCTTGACAACTTATCCGAAATAAAACATCTCTTCCTTCTATATCAATTATCTCTGTATCATAGATTCTTCTAACTCTAAGAACTCTTTTAACACTTGCTCTCATTGGAGGTCTTTGATAAATATCGCCTACGAAATCTTTCAAAATCTGCTTAATTTTCTCTTCATCTATATCTTTATGGAGTCTCATATTACAAACATATTCTTTTCCTGCTAGTAAAAGAGAATCTAATATTCTAGTAGCTTTTCCTAAAGCTGTTGGCAATACTCCTGTTACTTTAGGATCTAATGTTCCTGAATGACCAGCTCTTGGAATGTTTAAAATTTTCTTAACAAAACTTACCACTTCATGACTTGTCGGATTAGCAGGTTTATCTAAGTTAATAATTCCATAGTTTAATAATTCATCAATCGTTCTTTGAATAGGTATTTTTCCCCATTTAAAATCTGTTACATCATCAGACAATATCTTTAATGAATTAGAATTTGGATCCAAATTAATTTCTTTAGGGGAAAATGTAATTGTCATGTAATCACCAAAATATAAGAAAAATAGAATTTAAGGCTTTGGAAAAAACTAAACCTTAGGAATTACAATTTCTTCTAAGAATTTTTTTAGTCCATCTTTTTCAACAGCTGCAATCACTTCTTCATCGCTTGCATCTCGTTTAATTGTTACCACTTTATCAGTTGGTTCAAAATGGTTAATATTGCATTTTCTGCGACGAACT
>JAEOTG010000344.1 GCA_016839985.1 Candidatus Heimdallarchaeota archaeon
ATCTAAGGAAACATCTTGAAGAAAATAAAAAGGATTTACACAGTAGAAGAGGTCTACAACTAATTGAATCAAAAATTCGTCGATTGGTTAAGTATTATAAAAAGAAAGGTATTTTTCCACCTGAATGGAAGTATGATCCACAAAAAGCAGGACTTTTGCTTTAGGTTTCGATATTCTTTTATTTTTCAAATTTTACCTTATTGTAAATCGTGAATACTATGTCATCTACTGAGATAACATTTGAGAAATACAAATCCATCAAAGAAAATGCAGAAGAAGTAGCTAATTATCTAACTGAATTGGAAGATAATATACTTGTTATTACACAAGGCAATCCAGATGATTTATGTGCTGCTGGAATATTAATGAAATGTTTTCATGAAATAAAGTTAGGATGCCATACTATCATTTCAGATAACATAGCTACTCTAACAAAAAAAATGAAGAAATTAAATTATTCTAATATGCTTTTTATCGGCATTCATATAGACGATATTCCTTCTGAAATCTTAAAAGAAAAAAATGTGTATGTTATTAACCATAAATTAAGTCTTAAAGAAAAACGAAAAAAAATAGATGAAAATATAAAAATCCTATCTCTTGAAGAAATCGATTTACCAGAGGAAGTAATATCTAATGCCGGCCTCACTTATTTTATTGCTTCTGGATTATTAGATAACTATCAAAAATTTTCAGATTTAGGGATTATTGGAGCTCTTTTCAAGAAGCAAACAAATCCTAAAAATCAAGAATTAAATGGTTTAAATATATATATTAGAGATGATGGGAAGGAGAAAGAATATCTCACAATAAAAAAAGGGACTAGAATACCAGGTAGAGAGAGCCAACCTATACATTTAGCTCTAATGTATTCTTTAAATCCATATTTCCCAGGTTTAACCGGAAATGAAGGAGCATGCACTAAATTTGTTTCGCGTTTAGATATAAAGATGCGAGATCAGAACGATAACTGGAGGACAATTTCTTCACTTACTTCAAAGGAAACAAAAACGCTTAATGATGCTTTAATTGCTTTACTTATGAAGAATGATTCACAACCAATTACTGATATCTACAAATTGATTGGTCCTATTTATATTCTAAATAAAGAGCATGAGAACAATCAAACCCGAAATGCAGAAGAATATCTGTGGCTTTTGGAAGGAGCTTGCCAGATGAAATTATATGGTTTAGCTTTAGCTGTAATCTTAGGTGACAGATCAAATCGATATGACAGCCTTCAAAGAGAATTAAGTAATTATCATGGAAAAGCAACTCAAATAATTGAAGAGATAGCAAATAATCCCGAGAAAATAGAGGATGAGGGATTATATCGTATTATAAACGGAAGTGCTGTCTTTAAGAAAGAAAGCGCATTTCTTGTCATAAATGCATTAATTGAAAGTAGCACAATTCCAATAGATAAACCATTATTCATGTACATAGAAGAAAAAAACGCCATAATTCTTTATGTTCGAGAATCACCAACTCAGATTCAAAGAGGGCATTTACTCTTGCACTTGTTTTTAGAACTAGAAAAGGAAAAAACTGTTTTGGAATTAAGAGGAGATTTTGAATCCTTCATTGTTAAGATAGAAAAAGAAAACTTCAAGCAAGCCTTAAAGAAAATAAATGAAAGTTTAGAGTATCAGCAGAAGGGTGTTAAAAAGAACACTGAAGAAACAGTTCCAGATAGTAGTGATGAAAAGAAGTAGAAGATTATGAACTCTAGTAATATTCAAGCAAAGATAGTGATAACTTGTACTAATGAAAACATTTCCAGGATAATAGAAAAAAGTCTAGAACCTGAAAACAAAGAACTTACTAAAACAGATATAGAAACAAAAACAGAAGCTGAAACTGTTATAATTGATATAAAATCTAAATCAAGTATTTCATCCTTAAGACATACAATAGATGATATAATACACACAATTGCAGTAATTGAGAGGGTTTACAATACTGTTAATAATTGAAAATATCATTCTTTCTTTTTGATATCTTCTTAATCATAATACTTAAAACCAAAAGAAAGAAGGAAAAAACAACATATCAGAGGTTAAGTCTTTGTCATCTCGTAGACCAACACGTAAAGGAAAAGGAAAAACCAAGGTTGTTGACAAATGGAAAGAAAAATCATGGTTTGAAGTCATGGCTCCAGACTACATTGTTGAAAAATCCCTTGGAGAAACACCAGCTAGTGAACCTGAAAAGCTCTATGGAAGAGTTATAGAAATGGCTAAACTTGGTGTTGCTGATGATTTATATTATGACATCAATCTAAAAATAAGATTTAGAATAACAAAAATCGAAGGCAATATTTGTAGAACAGAATTTGTAGGACATGAGGTTGCTAAAGAGCAAATAAGATCTCAAATTAGAAGAAATAGAACTAAAATAGAAGCTATTCAAAATGTGACTACAAAAGATAAAGCAAAATTAAGAGTATCATCAATAGTTGTTACTCCTAAGAGATGTGGAACAAGCACTCAAAAAATTGTTAGAAAAGTGATTTTTGATATAATTACAAAAACAAGTAAAAATCAAAACTTTGTTAATTTTGCACAAAATATTGTCAATGGTTCTGTTTCTTCAGAAATGAAAAAAGCAGTAAATAAAATATATCCTGTTGTTTTAGTTGATATAAGAAAAAGTAAGGTTTTGTCCTTGCCAGATAAGAAAGGAGCAACTGCAGCTTCTTGATATCATTCATTTTCTAACAATTTTAGTAGATTTTAGATTTCTAATAATCATTTTGTTGCTGATACAATCTTCAGTATATCATTGTTTTCTAGTTCATAATCAGCGCCTACTCGTCTACCAGAAGGAGCAAGTTGCCCATGAATGAAATTTGCTGCAAAATCAGTATGAATTTTAGCTGCAAAATCAATGGCTGTAGTTCCTTTTGGTACAAGAAAAGCGTCAGGAAGAACGTTTCCTGATTTATCTGTGAGCTTTGAAATGTCCTCAACTGGATAAGCTACAATCATATCTAAGAGCTTGAATACAACGTAATCCAAAACATCTTGTACACCAGTAGATTCATATTTCTCGAGTAAATCTATCTTGATTTTTTGTAGAAGGGCTTCTTTATTACTCCCAAGTTTCTCTTTATCAATTATTTCGAAAGTAGATTCACCTATTAAGTAACTGATTGTATTGTTTTCATGTTCTGATCGGAGAAAAACTTCTGCTAAAGCAGAAACAGGAAAAACTTCTGCATCAAGTTTTTCTTTCATTTGAAGATATTTATTATGAGCTGCAGGTTGATCAATTTTATTCGCAACTATAACAATTGGTTTCGCTTTTTTACGTATAGTTGTTACTAATTCTTTTAATTTATCATCCCATGTTGATGTATCATCATCAATTATTCCAACTTCTCTAACAGATTCTTCAACAATATATCTCTTTATTGCTAATCCTGTTAATTTTTCATGTAACAAAACAGAGAGTTTTAATTTTTCTGCAGAAGCTTTCTTCTTCATCATTACATAATCTCTTTGTATAATTGCATAAATCCAAGCATCAATCTCTTCTTCTAGGAATTTTACATCAGCTATTGGATCCCAACTACCTTTATCCACTTGGTTTCCTTCAGCATCTAATGATCCACTTGCGTCAACAACATGAATAAGAACATCTGCTTGGCGTAAATCATCAAGAAATTTATTGCCTAGTCCTCTACCTTCAGAAGCACCTGGAACTAAACCTGCAACATCTAAGAATTGAACAGGAAGAAAACGTATTCCATCCTCACATCTTGAATTTTTTGGATTATCACTGACTCCATGCTCCTTACATACACATGGACTTCTAACATAAGCTGTACCCCGATTTGGATTTATTGTTGTAAATGGATAATCTCCAACTTTTGCTCCTACCATTGTTAGTGCATTTAGAAAAGTACTTTTTCCACAACTTGGTTTTCCTACAATACCAATTAACATTGATTAAAATTCTGATAACTTGAATAAAGGTTTTTTGCATTGTTTTTCTTTTTTAATTAAGGAAAAAATGGTTTCAATCTCAATCTTTTTTAGTTGATTTGGTTTTTTTTGAATTATGGAAAGAAAAAGACGGAAAATAGATGAATTCGAAGAAACAGAAAAAGAGTTCAAGGAGCATTTTCCGGTACTTTATAGAGAGATAGCTGAAGGTGAGATAAATATTGAAAAGGAAGAATCTCGCACTAAACTAGGATCTAAAAGGCAAAGAAAGTTTCAAGGATATGTGCCAAGTGTAATCGATTTTATTTGCAGATGTAAAACAGAAGCAGAAGCCTTAGAAATAATAGAATATATGTTAAGTAAGGGAGAGATTACAGAAGATTATGCTTTATCATTAAAAGAGCATTTGAAAGACAAAGGATTAGACTTTTTTGGAGAACATAGATCTCCAGGATTTTATGAAAGAGTATAATTGGCTCTAAAATAAAAAAAGAGAGGGTTATTTATCCTCATCTTCTATATTGTAAGCAATTTCACCATTAATGAAAGTTAACTTGTTTTTAGCATAGAAGTTCTCGATTGGGTGGTCTGTCCAGATAACGATATCTGCATCTTTACCTATTTCCAAACTACCTATTCTATCTTCAGCATTTATCATTTCTGCAGCATTAATTGTTACAGCTTTCAAAGCTTCATTTAGAGGTAAACCTTCCTTATAAGCCATGCAAGGCAGAATAGAGAAGTAACGAAGGCGTGTAAAAGAATCACTTTGGATTGAGATCTTGATACCAGCTTTCCATAACTTATAAGGAGTTTCAAAAGTTATATTTCGTAATTCAACTTTTTCAAAACCAACTAGAGAGGGTCCAATAGAACAAGGAACATCCTTCTTAGCAATATAATCGGCAATTTTATGTCCTTCAGTTGCATGAATTAAAACAAGATCTATATCAAACTCTTCTGTAAGACGAATAGCTGTCACGATATCATTTGCTTGATGACAGTGGAAGTTTATAGGCATCTCTTTGTTAAGCATTTTAACTAAAATCTCCTTACTTAAATCTCGTTCTGGTTCTGATGGGATTTTTTCATTATCTTCTTTTTCTTCTGCTTTTTTCTTTTTTAGTTCATATTCTTCCCATTTCTTAGCATAGTTCTGAGCTTCAACAAATGCTTTACGGAAAACAGCTGCAGTCCCCATTCTTGTTGAAGGGAGTTTTTTATCTGTTCCATATACCCTTTTGGGATTTTCACCAAGTGCTGCTTTTAGAGATGATGGTGTTTTTACTAAAAGATCATCAATAATCTTACTTTTGCAATATGTCTTTATAATTGAATTAGTACCACCTATGACATTTCCACTACCTGGTCCTGTTTGAATTGCTGTTACACCACCTATACGTGCTTCTACTAGTCCAGGATCTTCTGGATTGATTGCGTCTATTGCTCTTACCAAAGCTGTGTTGGGATCAGTCATTTCATTACCATCAAAACCAGCCCAACCTATAGAACCATCAAAAAGTCCTTGGTGAGTATGGGAATCTATAAAACCAGGTAAAACATGATTTCCTTCAGCATTAATTACCTTATAATCTTCAGATACTGAAGCATCTCCTTCTAAAATTGCTTCAATTTTCCCATCTTTTATAAGAATAGTACCATTGTCTATTATTTTTTCTTCTTTATTAACTGTGTAAATTTTTCCTTTTACAATTGCGTATTTCATCTTGAACAAACCTCTTTTAAAATAATTTTTAAACTGATTCCTTGGGATATGTTTGAAATTTTAAGCATTTTTCTTGAATTTATGTTAATAGTCCTCATTTAGAGTAGAGTTTAAAAATCGAAAAGTATGTTTACCTTCAGTGAGTAATATGAGCGTTAATCTTATTGAAAGACTGAAAGAATTTGGTAAAGATATGAAAGACTGGGAAGAAGTAAAAACAAGCATTGAAGGCGTAATTATAACTAAAATGCCTTCAAAAGGTGATGATCTCAATTTTGGATTGAAAATCATTCCAATGAGTAAAGAAGGAAAACCATTAAAACGAAGAGAAAAAGCGTTGTTTATCACTTCCTTAGAACAATGGGAAGTTTTCAAAGAAATCTTCAACGATCCCAAGGGATTTGACTTAATATCAAACATCGATAGTTTGAGAACACCAAGAGTCCAAGAAGAAGAAGAATCAGGAGAAGTTTTTGAAATTTAGCTTTTTTGAGTTGAATCAAAACATGAAAGCAGTTCTCTTTGCAGCAGGAGAAGGCCTAAGACTTAGGCCTTTAACAGACAAAATACCAAAACCTTTATTGAATGTTCTTGGTAAATCAATATTAGAGAGATTAATAGAAAATCTTTCCAAATGTGGTATAAACGATTTTATAATTATAACAAATTATAAAGAAGAGAAAATAAAGCAACACATAAGTGAAAGATTCTCTGATAAAGAAATTTCTTATATTCATCAAGAAGAAATAAAGGGAACTGCTAATGCATTGTTCCTTGCAGAAGAACTAATAGATGAAGATTTTTTTATTGCATCAAATGGAGATTGTTTATTCTCTTTTCCATTAGTAGAAAAAACAGTAAAAGCTGCAAAAAACGAAATTATTTCCATTGGTGGAAAACTAACAAAAAACACAGAAAATTATGGGATAGTTATAACAAACGAAAAAGGTAGTATAGAAAGTATAATTGAGAAACCTTTGAAAGAAGATGTACCAGAAGGTTACGCTAATATTGGAATTTATAGTTTAAATAGAGATATTTTTTCAAGTATAGTTGAGATGGAGAAAAACAATCTGACTTCACCTCGTGGTGAATATGAAATAACATATGCGATTAATCAACTATTAAGAACAAAAAAATATCCTTCAATGTTAGTTAAAGCTGATGAAACAGATTATTGGTTTGATATTGGACGTCCTTGGGATTTGCTAGAAGCAAAAAAAGAGATATTGGAAGATTATTCTGATTCTCGTGAAGGAAAAATTCAAGAAAATGTACATATTGAAGGCAAGGTAATAATCAAAAAGAATTCGGTTATTAAAAGTGGTACATATATAGAAGGACCGGCTTTTATTGATGAAGGAGCAATCATTGGGCCTAATTGCTATATTCGAAAATATACTTACATTGGTAAAGAAGCAAGAATAGGCAATGGATGTGAAGTTAAAAACTCAATAATTGGAGATGAAGTTCATGCTGCACATTTATCCTATATTGGTGATACTATTATTAGCCCCAAGTGTAATTTAGGAGCAGGAACAATAACTGCAAACTTACGATTAGACAAAAAAACAATTCCAGTTGTTGTTAAAGGTAAAAAAGAAGATAGTAATCGCAGAAAATTGGGAGCTATCATAGGTGAAGAAGTTGAAACAGGTATTGGAGCTTTAATCATGCCTGGTATTAAAATTGGCAGTAATTCATGGATTGGAGCAGGTGCAATAGTGAAAGAAGATGTTCCATCAGAAACAATATATTATGTCACCCAGACGTACACTCTGAAAAGGAAAAGAAAAAATGCTGATTAAAGAACAAAATGCTATTAAGAAAAGTTGGTCTCCAGATAAAATTAAAATTGGTCTTATCTATCCAAATACGTATAGAGTTGGGATGACAAGTTTAGGAGTACAGTTGCTGTATTTTCTTTTTAATAAATGGGAAAATTTCATTTGTGAGAGAATATTCAAACCACTTAATCGAAAAACAATACCTTACTCCTTAGAAAATCAAAAGAAATTACAAGATTTTGATGTTCTCGCAATTTCATGTCAGTTTGAGCATGACTACTTAGGAGCTATTAACCTTCTTTGTAGAGGGGATATTAATCCTGATGCACGCTTAAGAAAAGATAATGAACCTTTAATCATTGTTGGAGGTCCTTCACCTACTGCAAATCCATTTACTGTTCTTTTTCTTGCGGATGCTTTCTTTTTAGGAGATATAGAACCAGTTGCAGGGAAAATAAGAACTGCCCTTGAGAATGATAATAAATCGGACCAATTAGAACATTTATCAAAAATACAAGGTATAATGGCTTTAGGGTATCATTATGATAAGAATGGGGAGTGGGTAGGAGATAAAGTTGAAAGAGTAAAAATTCAAGATTTATCAAACGCTTTTCATCCAATTAAGCAAATAATTCCAGAAGATGTTAAAGGTACTAAAAACGAACCAATATTTGGAAAAGCTTTCTATCTTGAAACTGATAGAGGATGCTCAGAAAGATGTCTATTCTGTTTTATAGGTCACTGCCACTTTCCTAGAGTGGGAAGGAGCATCGAAAGTTTAACTAAAATTATTGATCAAGCTAGTGAAGTCAATGATTTTGAAAGAGTAATAATATATGGTAGTGCGATAGCTCAATCTGGAACATTAGATGATTTGCTAGAATACATCACGAACAAAGGATATGAAGTGTCATGTTCCTCTTTTCGAGCGGATTATATAACAGAAGATCTATTGAAAATTCTTAGAAAAGGGAGACAGAAAACTA
>JAEOTG010000345.1 GCA_016839985.1 Candidatus Heimdallarchaeota archaeon
CAAAGAATGTTTCGTAGTCTAGATCTTTATAATGATCTTCTACCCATTCTTCAGTAAAAACAAAGGAACCGCCAAATCCTCCTGGCCAAGAATCTGAATCTTTGAAGGAGTTATAACATCTTGCTAGTTTAGTATAATCTTGTTTGTTAGGTTGCATATTCCTGACAAGTTTGGTTTTATCATCTTGAGGAAAGAGTATCATAATGCTATGGGAGTAAATAGTTGTTATGAATTTTACTATTAAATAGTTGTTTTTCTTTTATCATTTCATATTTTCTTCGACACACTTTTTAATGTGAAATTTAGTATAATATATTCGAGACAATCAGCTGGTACAAAATGACTGCAAAGAAGAAAATAAATGTGGAACACATTGATTTACCTTCAAAACCACCACTTTTACGATTTACAATAGTTGATCTAAGTGGTTTAACAGTGTATCATCGTTCTTATGTGAGTGAAGTACTAGATGAAGTTCTCTTCTCAGGTTTTAGTGCAGCTATGATTGCTTTTTCAAAAGAGTTAGGAACTCAATTATATTGTATTCAAATGGAAGGAGTAAATTATTATTTTAAAACAAAAGAAGATTTCATTTTTGTAGGAGGTTTTTATCCACGAGTTCGTTCAACGAGTGCAAAACGTTTCTTAAGATTAGTAGACAATATAATTAATTGGGGAGAATTAATTGGATATCTAAACAAAGCTATTTATTTTCAGACTGAGGAATTTCATGAAGAAGTTGAGCAAATAATCTTAGAGTTTCAAATACGATTCAAACATTTAATTAGAGAGGAATAATCGAATTATAAAGAATCGATTAAATATATAAACAGAAAGAATTATTGTTAATTGATAAAATAGGTGCTCAATATGCTCATCACTGAAGATAAACCTCTAAAAGCAGAACAAAGAGACATGTCAAATATTCTAAAATTCAAAGAAAAAAATGAAATAACAGATCTGAATGTTAGGAATAAAAGAGTGCTTGTAAGAGTAGATTTTAATGTCCCAATGGATCAAGGTGGTAATATAACAGATGACAGAAGAATAAGATATACTTTACCAACAATATATTACTTACTTAATGAAAACTGCAAAATCATCTTAATGAGCCATTGGGGGAGACCTAAAGGGAAAGTTGTAGAGTCTCTAAGAATGGATGCCATAGCTAGAAAACTTAGAGAGTATTTACCTCTCTATAGAATCTATAAAGCTGATGATTGTATTGGAAATGAAGTCAAAGCAATGACAAACAAAGTTAACCAGCAACAGATACTTTTGCTAGAAAATACCCGATTTCATCCTGAAGAAAAGAAAAATGATGATGCGTTTGCTGAACAGTTAGCTAATTATGCAGATGTCTATATCAATGATGCTTTTGCAACAGCTCACAGAGAACATGCCAGTACTTGTGCAGTTGCCAAATATGTTGAAGAAAAAGCAATTGGTTTCTTAATGGCTAAAGAACTCAAATTCCTTTCACACACTATAGCTGAACCAGATCGACCTATGACTGCAATAATTGGTGGAGTTAAGATTGAAGATAAATTGCCTGCTATCGCGAATTTAATAGGATTAGCTGATAATATTTTGATAGGAGGAGGATTAGCATTTACCTATCTACTAGCTCAAGGATATGAAATAGGAATGTCAGTGAAAGATTTAACTTTTGTAGATAAAGTAAAAGATCTTGTTGAAAAAGCAAGTTCTGTAGGAACTAAAATATACCTTCCAGAAGATTTCATTGTAACAGAGGATTTACGTCGAATTGTTCCTATAGATATTGTTTCAAGCAAGGAGATGACGAGTAGTCAGATAGGTTCAGATATTGGTCCTCGTACTATTAAAGAATTCACTAAAGTCTTAGCTGATTCAAAAGAAGCTCTTTGGACAGGTCCTATGGGGATGTTTGAGATTGATGAATTTGAGAAAGGAACTAAAGAACTAGCTCAATTCTTAGTAGAACGAAACATAACAACTTTTGTTGGAGGAGGAGATTCAGCCGCAGCATTTGAAAAATTCGATTTTGAGAAAGACATTTCCTTCGTTTCTACAGGAGGAGGAGCTAGTTTAGCTGTAATGAAAGGAGAATTACTTCCTGCAATAGATTATCTATGATGTTTTCTCTCATATACGTTTATTTCATAATATGGTGATCTTTTGATCAGCATCCTTCTAATAAAAGGTCGAAATAAAAAAATTACAAATCTAGTAAAAATTAATTTCTTTTTTATTTCCAGAAGATAATCATCAAAAGTGTGTTTCTGATATTTTAGAAGCTTTTGAGATTCTTCTGTTTCCAACCAGTTAGTATAATACCATTCACTTTCTCTTTTGGGGATTCTAAAAACAGCTTCTGGAAGTACACCTATACCCAGTGTATCCAAATATTTTGAAATAAAAGTTCTATTGATATATTGACATTCTTTTCCCCCACCAATCATTAGAATCCTCCCTTCTGTTTCTGCAATTACTGCATTAGCTAAAGCCTGACCAACATCATAAGGATGAACAAATTCGATTTTTTGCTCCATTGGCATATCGTACAGTAACTCCATTTCATTCTCTCTTAGTGATAAAGAAGGAACTGCTGTAATTCTAAAAATTGTCCATGGAAGACCACTATTGATTATTAACCTTTCAGTTTCAACCTTTGTACTAGTATAGACATCAATTGGATTTACTTGATGTTCTACATTTCTCGGAGGAGAATCTAGAGCTTGAGGACCATAAATTGAGATTGAACTCGAGAAAATTATTTTAGGTAATTTCTTTTGTTTCAGGGCTTCTTTAACTAGATGTTCAGTTCCTAAAACATTAATCTGATGAGCTAATTCTGGTTTTCTTTGCGTCAAAGGTGGAGTAATTCCTGCAAGATGGATTATGCAATCCTGTTTTTTTACAGCTTCTGCAATAATTTCTTGATTTCGTATATCCCCCCAGATAGTATGAAAATTATATTTCTTTTGTTGCTTTTTCTCAAATTTTTTGTTTGTTTTTGATGGAATATCAAAGCATGTTATGTTGTAATTTTCCTTAAAAAGAGCTTTCAAGGTACTCCGACCAATGTTACCAAAAGAACCTGTTAAAAGAATGTTCATTGATAGGATAATTCATGGTTGGATTAAAAGCATTTTCAAGAAAAAAAAGAAAAAAAGAAGTATTACTTACGTTTCTTAGATTTACTTTTTTTCTGCACAGAACCTTTAACTAGAGAATAGGTGATTACGGAACCTATTATCTGCAAACCTATAATTACTCCTGCTAGTATAAGTATTTCAGTTAAACCTAAAGATCCGAATAAACCAGTTCTGGTATCTGTAATTTCTACATATTCTACATTAGATATTGCACTAAGTCCGTATTCATTTTGAGCAAGGACAACATAGTAATAAGTTCCAGTCTCATTTATTGTATCAACGAAATATTCAAACGTGGTAGAAACAACCAGAGGTTCAAGATTGGAAATTGACAAGATATATGAATTAGAGCGATAAACAGTATAAGTCTCAGTACTTATTATTTCATTCCAATATAAGTAAACATTGCCAAGAGCAGATGGATTTGGTATTATAGGAGATAGAATAGGTGTAGAAGGAGTACCAGCAAGTTTTCGAAAGAAGACATCCTTATCTGTTCCTGCTCCATCTATATTTGTTTCATCTGACCAAACGCAATAAATAAATCCAAAACTATCTACTTCTAAATCTGGGACATTAGATAGAGCTGTACTCTCTAAAGATACAACATCAGTTAAAGACCAAAGATTTGTGAATGCGTTCTTTGATTTAAAGAATATATCATAATCTGTGCCAGATCCTTGATAATCAGTTATATCATACCATGCAACAAAAACAAATCCGTTTCTGTCAGTGATTAAGTGGGGATTGAAAGATAGTCCAGTACTTTCAGTTGAAACGATTTCAGTAACTCCCCAAGAATCAGTAGAAGAATCTAGTTTCTTGTAGAAAATATCAGTATCAGAACCAGCAACAAGATAACTAGTATAGTCATACCAAACAACATGGGCATCACCATTTTGATCTAGCTTAAGCGAGGGTTGAAAGGAATTTTCAGTGCTTTCAGTACTAACAATTTCAAGTTCAGACCATGATGAAGAAAAAAGGTTCCATGTACGATAGAAGATATCAAAATCAGTACCACTGCTAAGAAGGTTTGTAACATCATCCCAGACGAAATAAACATCTCCAGTAAGAGAATTAATATCAATTGCAGAAAATAGTGAATCAGCAGTGCTTTCAATAGAAACTAGAGTTGTTGGTGTCCAAACTGAAGAAGTATAATTGTAGTATTTGAAGAAGATATCATCATCAGTTCCAGCTCCACTAAAATCAGTTGAATCAGACCACGATACAAAAAGATTATCACTGTTGTCAACTTCAAGAGTTAGATAATCGACTGCAGTTGTACTATCAGTTGAAATCACAGAAGTTATTGACCACGATCCTCCAGCAGGTTTTTCTTTATAAAATACATCGTAGTCAAAACCTGCACCTAAATAGTCAGTTGTATCCTTCCAGACAACATGAACATTTCCTAAAGAATCAACTTCTACAAAAGGTATATAAGCTGAACTTGTGCTTTCTGAGGACACTAGTTCTAGTGATGACCAGGTTTTGGTAGTGGAATCAAATGATCTGTAAAAGATATCTGAATCTACTCCTGATCCAAGTAAATTAGATGTCGTATCATGCCATACAACATGAATGTTATCTTCTGAATCAATAGCAATTGAGGGAAAATAGGACCAATCTGTGCTAGTATCAGAAAGAATTTCAAGATTAGACCAGAACCAAGAAGAATTAGATTCTA
>JAEOTG010000346.1 GCA_016839985.1 Candidatus Heimdallarchaeota archaeon
ATGAATATGTATGAAGCGTTAGTAGGAATATTTACTGGAACAATTAGGATTACTTTCCTCGTTATATTAGTCCTTTTTATCACCAAATTTCTTTGGGATCTAATAACAGATTGGCTTTTTAAAAATATTAAGAAGTATTTGAACTATCTAGCTTTTCCTGGTGCTTTCATGCACCAGCTTTTTCATTCATTAGCGATTAAGATGCTAGGGTATAAGGTAAAAGTTAATTTTCATATGAGTTTTAGCTTGAGAGATGTAACATCGCAAAGTCTGTCTGGAGAATTGAAAAATGTATGGCACGCTTGGATTATTGGTGTAGCACCTATTTTCAATTTCGGAATAGCAGCACTTCTCATTTACTTTCATCCTGATTTCAAAGAATTCTTTATTTGGGTTGATTTTCCATATGGTCAGTGGATAATAGCATATCTGATTTTTTGCTTCATCTACTTTGGAATGCCTGATTTTTCAGATTTAATGTTACCATTTACAACTTTAACAGCTCGACATGTAGAGTTAGTTTTTCTACTAATAGCTGGCTTCTTCTGTTTTGTTATCGCAGTAGGAGTATGGGGATGGCTAATTCCCTTAATTAATTTCCTTCTTTATTGTATTGTTCTCATTTATCTTGCTCAAAAACAGTATTTTGAAAGAAAAGTTAAACGAATCTCCAAAGGATTTGATGTTTACAATGTTGAGAAAAAAGAGCAAGAACAGTTATGAGCCAGTACAAAGATTTTTATCTTTAAATCTCCCTATTTCATATGTTTCAATTTACTCTTTATGGTGATGTCTGATTAAGCTCCCAGTAACGTTTGAAGCAGATACAACAACAGGAAACAGAGTAACTGTCCCTGCATATTTGTCATTTATAGATGGTGGGGATAGAGTAGAGGGATATGTCCAGCTTGTTGATGGGGATACTACTTTCCCATTCGATAAGAAATTATCAGCTACTCGACATATAACTATTGGTTTCATTCGAAGTTCTCTTCCAGGAAAAGAACTTCCTAGTAGAGTTAGAATCACTATTCAGTATGTCCATAAAGCTGTTGAGGAAGGTTTGAGTTTCAATTTAGTTGGTTATAAGAAAGATGATGGAAACTATGTAATGAATTATTCAACAGCAAAACCCGGTTCTTCTATTCAATTCAAGTTGGATACTTTTACTGAAGAGTTTGTAAGTGGTTATTTTGAATCCAAACATACCGATGTTAATCTTTTCTTAGATCCCATATACGAAGAGGAAAGAAAAAAATGGATTATCCCAGTTTTTATTCCAATTCAAGATGAAATGGGAGGAAACATTCCCATTATTCTTTATCTAATTCTTATTCAAGATTATTACCAAAAATTCAATGATTATTTTGAAACTATCTCCAAACTTCTTCTTCGTTTTAGTAATTGGATATTCGATATTGATGATTTTAATAAAGAAAATATGTCTAAATTATCATCTCAACTTAATGACATTCTTGATAAAGGTCTTGAACCTGAATACTTCGAAATTGGAAAGATTCTGCAACTCCCTGATTTAGATAGAGGAATACTTGTTACTGTTTTGAAAGAACACAGAAGTGGAGGAATCACCCTTTCTTTACTTTCAAGACAACTCCAAGAAACTCCTCAGAAAATATCAACAAAAATAGATGAACTGACTAAGAAAGGAATTTTAAGAAAATATGATGAGAATGGTCAGACAATAATTGATACACTTTGGATTGTTTAAGGTATTATCTCTGTTGTATTATTATAAGAAGGATAATCAAATTGTTCTCTTTTGATTATTCCTTTCTCAATGAGATTTTCTACTTCTGTTTTTATTGCTTTTAATTCCTTGATTAAGTGCTTTACAGTTTTGCATACTAACTCAAAGCCTTTTTCTCCCCACAATTTGTATTTATTGGCAAACAAACATCTTCCTCCACAATAATCAAAAACATCACATGAGTTACATGGTTCTTGAATTTTTACAGAGTTTTTTATTTCATCAATCTTTGAAGTGAAAATATCTCCAACAACTGAATATTCATACTCAGGTGGTAAAGGACAAAAAGTGATTTTTCCATCGGTTCTTATTGCAAAACTAGTTAATCCTGCTTGACAAGGAAGATCTGTCTTGGTGTTATTCAAAATGTGTCTGAATGTACCTAAGAAAGGTACTATACCTTTTACTTCTCCCTTTTTCATCATTTCTAACCAATATTTTACCAAACTTGTAATTCCTTGATTATACTCTTCTACCCAACCGGGAAAATCTTTCCATCGAG
>JAEOTG010000347.1 GCA_016839985.1 Candidatus Heimdallarchaeota archaeon
AGATATTAATCTGCTATTAACAAATAAAATGCTGTATATTGATTTGAAACACAATACATTTGAGATATTTAGAATAGAAAGAGATAACCAATGCACAATTTGTTCTTAATTTTGTAGCATTTTGTTTCTTACTTAACATCCAAAAATCAACATAAAAGAACATTTTTTAACATGTTCTTTGGCAATATGAACAGATGAATGTAGAATTAGATGATGAGGAAAGCGGTATTTTCAATCCTTACAAAACTACTCCCTTTAAAAGGTTGATTGGGCACCATTTATTAGATTCCAGCAGTTTCAAAGGAATGACAAATTCATATCTAATAATAATTCCTTTAATTATAGCATTCGTTCTAACTGGATTAAAGATTGGAAATTTCTTTTTATTATTCAGCAAGATAGAATTTAATCCAACAATAGAAAGTGAAGTAGCAATTGTAAAAGAGAGTTTTCTTATTGGGATTCTATCCTCAACTACCCCTCAAATAATCATATGGGCCACGATTCTATTTGGGTTATTAAGATACTTAGGAGGAAAAGGAAAATATCTTAAAACTCTCTCCATTTATTGCATTTCGCAAATCCCTGTAGTTGTTGGGGCATTAGTATTATTGACTATTGCAGCAACTCAACCTGAAGTTGTAATCCAAACAGATGTAGCTGATTTTAATATCTTTGAAGCCTTTAATGCAGCAACATGGGGGTATAGAATTGCAGATACAATCCTTATTCCAACAACGTTTCTGTACTCACACATAATGATCGCAATTGGTTTAAGTGTTGAACACGAAACACCAAAATCTATTGGTTTTTTTGTTAGTGGATTAGCTTATATTGCAGTAATGTTGTTTTACTTCTTAATTTAAAGTAGAAGTAAACTTTATTATTTCTTATTACTTTCAAAGATTTATGAGTGAAGATAAGAGTTATTTTGTACACCCTACAGCATTCATAGAAGATAATGTTATAATTGGAGATAATACAAAAATCTGGCACCAAGTTCAAATAAGAACAGGAGCAAAGATTGGAAAGAAATGTAATTTTGGTAAATCTGTCTTTATAGATGTTAAAGTCTCAATAGGCAACAATGTAAAAATACAGAATTTTGTTTCAGTATATCAAGGCGTTACTATTGAAGATGATGTTTTTGTTGGTCCCCATGTATGTTTCACAAATGATCTTCTACCAAGAGCTACAAATCAAGATTGGGAGTTAATTCAAACACTAGTGAAAAAAGGTGCTTCTATTGGGGCAAATTCCACAATAATCTGTGGTCTTACAATAGGAGAACATTCGATGATAGGAGCAGGAAGCTTAGTATCTAAAGATGTTCCATCTTTTGCACTAGTCTTTGGCAATCCAGCAAGACTTAATGGTTATGTTTGTTACTGTGGGAATATTGTAAAGAAAACAAATAGCATCTTACCCAAAGGAACAGAACTCTATTGTGAAGAATGCAAGAAAGAAATTTGTCTTTAATTCGATTTTTATTCAAGAAGTTCACTGTTTTTTCTTCTCTCGCTGAATGATTTTTTTGTTTAATATCAAAACTTGGACAAACCTTAAATAGAGAATCATCGAGCGAGGGTACAACACAAAATTCTATACAAGCAATTGTGTTACAAATGTATAAATGTGACAAAACATATAGCTTTAAGTGATTCAATATAGGATTTTGTCCTTGGGGTGAATATATGAATCTAATTTCAATCAGACTACCGAGTGAATTTGTCGAAATACTTGACGAAATGGTTCTACAGGGGAAATATGCATCTAGGTCAGAAGCAATAAGACTTGCTTTAAGGGATTTTTATAGAGAACATTATGCTGCTAAGCAATCTACAGATTTCAAATTTCCAAATGTGGATTTCGCTTATAATAACATAATTTTCGAAGATGACTAAAACTTAGAAAATTCAATTCCCTCCAACTTTTTTTGTCTTTGAAATAACGTTAGATTTAACAAAGGGAGAGAGAATCATATGAAAATTATTACAATCACGTTCGAGTTGAATACTATAAAATTAATCTGGTGTAGATGTTGAACAATAAACAACTAGAAGACACTCCTGATATTCTTGATTCTACTGAATCAAAAATTGAACAAAAAAATGGATCTGATTCCTTTCTTCATCGCATAAAGAAAAAAACCATTACCCTCAGTTCAAAAACGAAAGAGAAATATGACGCATTTATGGGTAAAATCTCACCAGGAACCACTATACTAAAAAAAAGATATTTGAGATACAGCGTTTCATTTATTTTAATAGGTTTTGTCATCTATTTCTATATTTTATTTGAAAAATATAGACACTTTGAATTTGCTATAATTTTCATCAATTCACAGATTTCTGTGAATTTGCTAGTTCCATTAGCATTGGTCTTTGCTTTGATTGCACTTTTTTATTTAACATGGGACGACTCTTTCTTTAGAAAGTACAGATCACCAGGACTTTACATGGTTTTGTTGACTGCAATCTTTTATACCTTAATTTATTCAGGAATAGATGAACATCTCTTCAAACTATCAATAGCTGAATGGTTAACAAAGATGACGGGATCTGCAACTGCAGGTTTGGCAAATTTATTTGGTTTAAATGTATTAAGTGCCAATTGGGATGAAAACATTGGGATGACATTGCTAACTTTTAACAGTCCAAACGGGACAAAAAGTATTGGCGTTGATGCTAGATGCAGTGGCATTCACTCTCTTACTATTTTTCTTGCAATTTTTCTACTTATGCTATTTGAAGCTAGAAAAAGATTGAAGTGGAATTATAGAACTGCGTTAGTAGCTTTGATAGGGATAGTAGGCACTTATGTTGTAAATCTAATCCGTGTATTGATTATCGTTGTTATATTTTACTTTAAAGATTGGTCAATTGCTGGACCAATACACGATTATCTAGGATATGCTTTTCTAATTCTTTGGGTTCCAATCTTCTGGCTGTTTATCCTTCCAATAGGAGAAAAGAAAAAACCAAAAAAACAAGAAGAAACGCCTTCTTCTGAGATTATAGAAAAAGAGGATTAAATTTCTTGAAAGAGCTTATGTTAGCTGGTTAACATATCGTCATATACTCTTTTTGTTAACATTGTAGTGTTCTTCCAAGTATATTTTTCAGCAACAGATCTTGACTTACTTCTTATTTTGTCCAAAGTATTTGGACTATTATAAAGCTCAATTATCTTATCTACTATATCTTCTACGTTTCTAGTTGTAGTCACGAAAGTATTACTATGTTCAAAAGTGACAGCTTCTTCTGTTGTAAGCACTGGTGTTTGACAAGCTAATGCTTCTAGAAGAGTTAAACTCATCCCTTCATGACTTGAAGGCAATAGAAAAATATCTAGTGAACTAAAAAATGAATTTTTCTTTTGTATGTCATAGATATAACCAAAATCTACTATATTTTTGCTCAAACCATAGTCTTGAATTAACTGAATAATCTCTCCCTTTGTGTTTAAATCGTCTCCAGCAGTTAACAATTTAACATTAGGAATCTCTTTTTTTACTTTCTTTAAGATAGGGAGAAGTAACTTCGCACCTTTTCCTATTGTCATTCTTCCCAAAAAACCTAGTATAAGCTCATCTTCATCTTTATCATATATCTTTTCTTCAGTCTTGTAATGTGTATCAATATCTACACCATTAGGTACAATTGTTATTTTATCAGAACTTATTGAATACTTCTCAATTAACTCTTCTTTTATTGCATCGCTTACAGCTATGAGGTGTTTTGCTCTTTGTAGAAGTTGGGTTTCTTTTCTTTTCAAGAGTTTATATAATAATACGACTCTTTTTTCAATCCAGGTCAAAGAATGAAAAGGCGTACCAATTGTTCCCGTTTTTTCTCTACTGAAAGTTGTATGAATTGTTTCAACAATTGGATAATCCTCTTTAATTCCAAGTGATGAAAGCATATTCATATTTCCGTGCACAATCGTTGGATTAATTTGATTAATCAGTGCTCTGGACATTTTCCAATAATTTCTGGAGTAAAAATATTTTGAAGATGATGTTTTTATTAATTTTAACGCATCTATTTCCGAAAAAGACTCTTTCTGATTCTTCTTTAGCGCTGAAATTATGTACGCTTTCCATTCATCTTCACTGTTTATCTCTTTAGCTAAATTATAACAATAAATCCATGTAGCTCCTCTTCTGTATTCTTGTGTCATGAGACATACAGATCTGTCATCCATGGTTTACTCACTTTGATAATTCTGAATATTTTATTTTTGGCAGTTCTTTTACTTTTTTATAGTAATTATTATGGGTTGATGGTTTCATATCTAGTTTGTATGTCAATCGACAAATCTCTTGCAATACATTCTCTAATCTAATGGGTTCAAAAACAGAATGGATATACATACAAACATAATCTACTCCTTGATTTACATATTCCTCAAACGTCTTCTTATATGCGTTTTTAATTTGATTTATAGATTTTCCCTGCAGAAGAAGCTCTTCTATAGTTGGTTCTGTGACTGTCAACTGCGTAATTTTGAAAGATTTTGAATTTTTTTTTGTTTTTTCTAATTCCAAATTGAATGGTGGCATTTTATAAAAATCAGAAGAGAAAACAAATCCCAGTTTTATTAATAATTTGAAATAATGATTGTTTGTTTGAAAATTAGGTGCTGCATTTGCAGTTGGTTTTTTATCAAATATTAACTCATACTCATTGATTATAGCATCAATATATTCCCTTGTTTTTTCATAAGAAAAGTTAGCAAAATTTGATGACCATTTAACATGATTAAAACCATGAGGATGAAATTCTAATAATTCATTTAAATTGTAGGATTTCAATAACTCTTTCTCTTTACTCCCTATTGTTTTGGAGGGGAGAATTAAACCTCGAGCTAAACTTCGAGTATAATTCCGTTTCAAACCATGGATATTTAGTTTAATATTATTTCTAGTTTTTATAATTCTGAAAATATTTCTGCCTGTTGCATATTTTCCTAAACTTAAATAAACAGTCACTGGAAAATCTAGTTCTTTTGAAAGTCTTGCAATTTTTGGTATTCCATACTTTAGACCTTCATAAGTATCTACATCAACTCTTAAGCAGAAATTTGTTTCAGTGATCATTTTCCATCTAACGCATTATAATATATCTGTTCAATTTCTTTAGCTTTCTTCTCCCAAGTATAATTTTGTAAAACTTCTTGATATCCTGAATTTGCAAGTTTTTCTGCTTCTTCTTTAGAGGTCAATAATCTCAAAATCCCCTCTGCTAAAGATTTAGGGTTCTTTGATGGAACCAAAACGCAATTTTCACCAAAGTTTGTGATTTCTCTTATTCCAGGGATATCTGAAGCAACAATAGGCAATTTCATAGCCATTGCTTCCAAAACACTAATACTAGAAGCTTCTACAATGCTAGGCACAACAACAATATCTGCAACTGCTAAATATGATGGAATTTCATTGTTTGGTATCATACCTATTAACATAGTATTAGATTTAATTTTTTGAAACTCTATTTCTTTTCTGATTCTATCTTTTTCAGGACCATCTCCAATGATAATTAATTTTGCATTTGGAAACTTCTTTAAAACTCCCTTAAAACCCTTAACTAGGTAAATTACCCCATTCTTAGGAACCAAACGACGAGTAGTAACTATTAATGGTCCTTTCTCATCAACTAATTTTGAATTCTTTTTGATTTGGGGATTAAACTGTTTAACATCTACACCATTAAGAATCGTCCTAATTTTTGATTTCATTTTTGGTTTAACCCAACTCTTTACAGTATCCGCAAAATCATAATCTGTATGTATCTGATATCTGCATTTCTTAACTAATAAAGGAGCTATTTGTCTTTCCAACATTTTATAGATGTTAGAAGATAAACAGTTTTTTGTAATTTGATCCCAATATTTGTAATAAGATCCATGTATGGTATTTATGAAAATATTGTGAGTTTTTTTTGCTAGATGACTAGCAGATAAACCAGCAGAGTAAACATGTCCATGAAAAACTTCAAACTCTTCATTTCCAATTATTTTGTTTAATGATGAGATTTTATTTTTGATTAAGAAGAATAATTGCCTTGAGAAATTTAGATGCTGTGGATTGTAAGCTTTTTTGATAAGTGAAAGCAGATCTATTCTCTTGTACTTAACTCCTTCAATTATGGTTTCATTTGCACAATTTGGAACAGCACCAGTTATGTACGTTACTTTATGCCCTCTTTTTGTTAGTTCCTTAGACAGGTTTGTAGCATGTAATTCTACACCACCACCTATTCTCCCATTATCGTCTGGTCCTAACTCAAATAACATTGCGATGTTTAACGGCATGTCTATCCACTTTTTTTTCTTGGAAAGAAGGTTTCTTGTAGTATCCCAAAGCTCCACCATAAATGACCTTCAAAAAACATAATAGGAAGTATGAAAAGATATTTCCACTCCTTATAACGAATTGATTGAACAATTGATGCAATTAAAACGGAAAGCAGATATAAACCAAAATATCCAGCAATTCCTACTCCTATCCAGTAATTTGCAAAGATTGAAAGTATAAGGAAAATTCCTGTAGTGAAATAGAGGGGAGGGAGCAAATGACCAAGATTTAATCCTGTTTTGTGAACTCGGAAAAACTGAACTTTCCCAATAGCATATTTTTTAGCTTTCTTTCTATATGCTTTATGTGTTTGAGGACGTTGGTGGTAAACTATTGCATTGGATTCAAAATAAATTGCATATCCTTTAAGTAACAAACGGTAATTGATATCTGTATCTTCTGTTGTAAGAAGGTTTTCATTAAAAGGCATAACCTCTTCAAGATGTTTTCGAATGTAAGCTGCATTGCATCCAGCAGCGCTTTGCACATATCTTTTACTCTCATTGAAGATGCTCTGAATGTGTTCAGTCCAATTTCCTCCAATAAATGTATTGTAAATTGCACTGACTGCTTTTCCAAGAAAAGACTCATTTGGATATTCAATATTTGGACCTGTTACACATGCAACTGGAGTTGAATGAGGAGCTTCAAATGCTTTAACTATACTTTCCAACCAATTCTCTTTGGCTACTGCATCAGCATCAATAAAAACAATAAGTTCTCCTACTGCTTGTGGAACTCCAACATTACATGCTGCTGCGCGTGATCCTCCTTGTTCAAACAAAATTTTGCATTCAAATTCTTTAGCAATATCAACAGTTTTGTCTATTGAGTGTCCATCTATTACTATAATTTCTGTCGGTTTCAACGATTGTTTATCGATGGATCGTAAGCATTCTTTTATAGTAGATTCATTGTTAAATGTAGGAATTAATACAGAAATGGAACTCATCTTTATCACTCTTGATTACTTATAGTTAAGTCTTCTTCTTCCAAGAAATGCTTTTTCTTATATCCTCCTGATTTATACATTGCAGTTTGATATTCAAAAATATACTGCGGATTTGAAGAAAGATAGTTTTTCACTAATTCCTTAGATTCTATTTTTAAGGTGTCAATCCCTATTTTCTCAGATAAGGGGCAAAACCATACTAACCATTTAATGTTGTATTTACTTGGTTCTTTCTCTTTAATTTTAAGAAAAATTGGAAATAAAATACAATCTAATGGACGATATTCATATATCTCACACTTTCCCTCATTTGTTAAAAATATGCAATCATTACTCTCTCTTTTTTTTCTAACTAAACGAATTATCTCATCGTTTTCTTCTATTTCTTCAAACCAATCATTTTTATCAGTACTAGATTTAATTCGTTTAAAATCTTCTGAACTTAATACTGGTTGAGTGCTTTTACAGCATTTACTACCGCATTGTTCTGCACATATTTTCAGTCTTTTTTCAGTTGTTTTCAAAGATATCTCCACCAAGGTTGTACCTTAAACTAAAATTATGTTTCTTCTGACCAAAAAGATTCTTTCACCATTTGATAAATATCATCTGAAGGTTTTAGGAGTTTAATAGTACCATCATTTTCTAGTTCATAAACAGCAGGTCGAGGGTATCCAAACTGTTCACTCATTGATAAAGTATAAGCACCGCAATTTAGTACAACAAGTAAATCCTTTTCCTCTATTTCAAAATCCACTGCTTCATTAGTAACTACGTCAACAGGTAAACACAAAGGACCGCCTATATTGCAATACTGTCCCTTTCCTTTGTAATAAGATGGTATAATTCTATATTCTGAATACCGCATAGGTATTAGTGAATTAGCACCAATATCTACAAAAGCCCATTTTCGACCCCATGATTTCTTTATTCTAAGAACCTTTGTAATTGCAATAAAACTGTCCTCTACGAGATATCGTCCTGGTTCAAAGATTACCAATTTATCATTTATATTATCAATGTTAGATTTGATTTGTTTTCCCAATTTCTCAAAATTAAAACCATTTTCATCTAGCTTTGATTTACTCGCTAAACCACCACCCAAATTAATTTCTTTAATTTGAATTCGTTTCTTATTATCCAATTCATTAATGTAATTATTAACAAAACCTAACAATTCTTCATAAAAGTCATGAGAAATTATATTGGTTCCTACATGGATATGAACTCCTGTAGGGATAAGACTGGGGCTTTTTTCAGCATATTCGAATAACTTAACTCCTCTCGAGTAATCTATTCCTAGCTTACTGTTCTTCTTAATTAGTAATCTTTTTTCTGTTTTTTCACTTAGTTGTGGATGGATACGAACTGTTATTGATTGTTTTGTCTTCTTCTTTTCAGCTATTCTTTCAATTAGTTTAAGTTCATTTAAAGAATCAACATTTAGATATTTTACTCCCTTCTGTATCGTATATTCTAACTCAGCAGCTGATTTGGCAGGCCCATTAAATATAAAATTGTCATAACTAAAACCTGCTTTTTCAGCTAATAAAATCTCGAAAAATGACATCACTTCTATTCCAAGACCCAATATATTGGCGTGTTTCAACACTCTTCCCAAATAATTGGCTTTCATAGCATACGATACAAAGAGGTTTGGGATGAATTTATGGAGTTTTGTTATTAGTTCTTCATAGTTTTGTTCAAATCGATTTGGAATGAAAAGAAAAAAAGGTGTTGAAGATTGTTTAGAAATTTCAACAATAGTTTTTCCTTCAAGTTCAAGGTTATTATCTTTATACTGCAGATAAGGGACAAAATTGGTAATATTTTCTGTTGTTTCTTTATTTATTTCCATTTTTTCTTCATTATTTAGTTTCATCTAAAATTGAAAAGTTTTGTCTTCAAATTGAAAAACTATTAAAAATAACCTTTCTTTGATAATTTAATGAATAAAGATTCCTTTCTTGAAATGTTTCAAGATATTCAAAAAAATGTCAATATTGAAGAAGGAGAATATGGTTTAATTACTGTTCTTGCAGCAATTGCAAGGTTTCCTAATGAACCAATGAAGAAAATATCACATGAATGCAATTTACCTGTTCCTATTTGTGTTGCTATAAGAAATGAATTTATCCACAAAAATTGGTGTAAAAGGGGAAAAGTGGGTACTTATTTAACTGAAGAAGGAGAAAAAATTCTTGATATATTAGGCGTTTTTAATCAAACTTTCAGTTGTAAATACTGTGATGAACAAGGAAAACTGATTCCACTTGAAGAATTCAAGAAAGAACTTGATGTTCTAGTAAAGTTTTGTGAACTGCGTGGTGAACCTGATACAAGGATAGATCAATCTTTTGCAACTCCAGAGACTAGTCTATCCCGAGTATTGCTTATGAGTCATCATTATGATTTGTTTAAAAGAAACTATGCATTCATTGGAGATAGTGATTTAACTAGTATTGCTTTAGCATTATTCACCCTCCCAGAAGTTAAAATCACAGTTTTTGATATCGATAAAAGATTAAAAGAGATTATTAATACTGCAAATAAAGAACTAAACAAGAATATTAGATTTATCGAACATGATTTACGAAAACCAATTTCTCATGAACTTCAAGACAATTTTGATTGCATTATAACTGACCCTCCTTATACAAGAGAAGGTTGTTCATTATTCCTTTCTAGAGGAATAGATTTACTCTCATCAAATAAGTTAGGTGTGATTTATCTCTCCTTCCCTTTTAAAAATCCAAAAGTGCAATTAGGAGTTCAAAAAGATATTCATAATATGAATTGCTACATTTCCAATGTTTACCCTCGTTTTAATAGATATATTGGAGCTCAAAAAATTGGAGGAGTTTCGGGATTATATCGATTAATATCGGTACCTCCTTTATCTCCAAAGATATCGGGGATTTTTGAAGATCCCATTTATACAGGAGAAAAATCCCCTTCAGTACGTTTTTATGAATGTCAAAACTGCAAAACACTGATTGAAGTAGGACATAATAGAAAATACAATACAATTGAGCAGCTTAAAGAGAAAGGTTGCCCATCTTGTAAACAAAAGAAATTTACAAAAAAGAAAGAACAAAAAATGGAATAGTTTTAAAATATAGATACAGTTATTGTTGAATATGAGATTTTTTGAAAAAATCTTTCTTATTACAGGATTTGTAAATAGTTACTTAATAGAGAGAGAAACTTATTGTATTCTGATAGATGCGGGAATGTCCAAAAAAGCAAAAAAGATTATTCAAGAAATCAAAGAACAATGTCCTAACAAAACTCTCAAAGCTATATTTGTAACACATGCTCATCAAGACCACACAGCAGGTCTCAAAGCATTAATTGAACAATATGGATCTGAAATAATATCACATAATGAAGAAAGTAAGTATATCATGAAAACTGAAGAATTTCCAACTAGAGGGGGTTTTTCAGGATTTATGTTTAAACTTCTAGATAAA
>JAEOTG010000348.1 GCA_016839985.1 Candidatus Heimdallarchaeota archaeon
GAGGGAAGCTAGCAAAAAATGATGATAGTTAGAGGGTGGATAATAATTATGAAGACTTTTGGCTAGCTTCAAAGGATTAGTTGCATGAAAGTATATAAACTCAACAATTTTCAGAAACTATTTTTCAAAAATTAAGCATAAGGATTTATTTCTGAATACTTTCGGATTATCTCCTTTTTTTCTTTAATATCTTCCTCTCTATGTTCTATATCACAAACATTTTTCTCTTTCAACTCTCCTTCTTCGAAAACTGTTACTTTAGCTAGTTGAATGAAGTTCTCATCATCTAAGAAAATCTTACCTGTTGATTTTAAATCTTCAATTCCAAGAAGTATTCGTTGATAATCAGTAAGAAGGTTATTATCATGCTTTATAAGATTGAAGAGATCATCCACTTTGATTCTTCCTTTTTCTTTGAGAATCTTCTCTAAATTCGCCTGAAAGGATTCTTTAACTGCTCTTTGCACTTCTTCAGTGTCGCCCCAAACTATAGCCATGCCAAATCAAACTAAAAGATAGATAAAGCTATTTAAACCAAAAAGAGAGGTAAATGAAAGTAATCTAAGATTGAAAAAAGTTCTGAGTTTTTTATTTTTTTCTTTTTTCCTTTTTTCTTTGTTTTTCCCTCTCTAATCTTTCTTTCTTATATTTCTTTAACATCAGTTTATCTAGTTGTTCATCTGTTAAATCTGGTGGTTTTATTAGAACTTCAGGATTTTCGATTAGATTTTTCCAAAGTTCAATAGTTGGGCCAGTATAGATTCCTGGTGCAATTCGGTCATCTATACACACTTTTACTTCCATCATTTTGCGAATTTCAGTCTTTTCAGTTTCTTCGTTTAACACTTGAGCTTTGTACATTTGTCCGAGTGTTATCAAAACACTTGTTGTTCCAAACTCAAAAAGATGATGATAGATTGCTGGTATTCCAATTGAACCCAAATGAGCAAGGAATGCAGTAGAAAACATTGGTATATCTTTGGTAAGTGCGTAAATCGGCATGTTATGTTCATCTGTCCATCTCATAAACCAGAAAATGAATCTAATAAACCATCTAGGAAATGCTCCCCAGAATTTGATATCTCTTTCATTTGGGTTTACTCCATAACGAGCTTCATCTAGATGTTCATTTACGATTTTTTGAACTGATTCTAGATTGTCAAATGGATCAAATTCAATCATAGCATTAATTTCATCACCATCTTCAGATTTTTCTTTATTAACCACAAAAGAAATAATAATCTGATTTCGTTGCCACAGTCTTCTTCCAGAGACAAACCGGTTAATTTTTGGACGTAAAGCTACCGTTCTAACACCTGCAGCCAGATAAATTTGGAATAAAGTTAGTTTGTCTTCTTCTTTCTTATCTTTGTTGTATTTTTCCAAAAATCTGAAAGTGTTTGTAAGATCTATTTGGGTTTTGTAAAAAATTTCACTTGTTGTTTTCTTTGGCATTATATAAAATTCCATTTCATGAAATTTTGATGTTTTCACTAATTCAGCATCAGGTCTTCTTGGCAAGTTTTTCACGTCTGTTTTAAATAAATAGAATATTTTGCTATTATTTATGGTTACTTTTAACTTTTTCCAGAAAATTTGAGAATTTAAAGAATAAATGTCAAATAAAAAAAGATAAATCTATTTAAACAAAAAAGAGAGGTTGATAAAAGTATTCAAAATTGGAAATAGATTATCTAGCTGTTTTTATTAACAAAGATTTTTTTAGAAAAAAGGAGATGAAAAATTCATCTCTTATTAGTAACTACATTTTGAATTTTTTTATTCTTCTTAATTGCATTAATGGAACAATACACAATGCAAATATTGCTGCTATGAAGATACAACTGAAGAAATTAAGATTAAACTCTGAAACAACAACTTCGAATGCTAATTCAACATAATCAATAGCTAAATCAAGATCATAAGCATAAGGTACTAAGGCATCATCAAAACCAACACAGGCATCAGGTACAGGTACAACTCCAGGAGCCCCTAAACCTTCTAGTATATCATCAACTATTGTTTGACGTGGTATTGCATGACTAATTGCTTTTCTTAGATATTTTGCAGCTAAAGGTGTTCCTAGTGTTGTAAGTTCTCCTGTTCCTATTATTGGATGCTTCATATTAACGGATATCTCTTCATGAGACAAACCTTCAACAAGAACACCTTCAATTAATGTTTCACCTTCGAAGTCTGATAAAACAGGATAATAGTGAGCATCCATTATATCGAAATTACCTAGTTTCAATTCAGCTAGAGCGTTTTCCTTACCTACGACTTGTGCAATAAACAAATC
>JAEOTG010000349.1 GCA_016839985.1 Candidatus Heimdallarchaeota archaeon
AAAAGAATTTCTAGATCAACTATTCCATATTGATGAACAAGTAAATTTCTCATTTTTATAATTTTAATGAATCTATTTGATTCCTTCTCTTCTATAATTCCAATGTTTACTAATTTCTTCATACAATCAGAATATGTAATAGGAGGAGTTTCGCTTGAACGAGCTACAATATGAGTACAAATATCTAGCATTAATTGGGAGATAACTTCAAAAATCCTCTCAGATTCTAGTTGGAGAGAAAAATCATCGACAAACTTTTCCTTAGAGAATTTAATGATTTTCCTAAGTCTATCAATATATTTCTTACTATAAGCTATTTTTTCTTTAATTAGATCAGAATTAATTGTCATAAAACTCCCCTTCAACTGCTAGATTAAGATAGCTTTGATACCATTTCTTATGGTCATAGTAGTATTTTAAGAGATTTTCTATAAATGTAGCTCTTTTATCATTAGATTCTTCATAAAGTAATATTCCATCTTTAATTGTTTCAAATTGTACATGTAAAGGTACTCTTTCTAGAACATTAATTTCGATATTATTTAGCATTGTATCCTCACTTGATTTCTTGGAAAAATCACTCATCAAATTTATTATTTCTCTAGGGAGTGTAGCTTTAAGATATGGTAGAGAAACAAAGATATCTACATCACTTAAGACACTTTGATGACCTTTAATCCATGAACCACTAAGATAAGCGAAAGATACTTTAAAATCCTTAAAAAGTGGAGATAGCTGAACCTTCAGATTAGAAATTAATTCCGAAAGAACCTCTTTGTGGTTAGAGTTAGTCATGTTCTCAATTGTATGAGTTAATTATAATACATAATAGTTTCTATTTCTATTAGTCTTATCAAAACAAAACCAGCCTTACTAAATTAAAAGAAAGAATGAAGTTTAACTAATTACTATGATCATTCTTTATAATAAACATTTATTGTTTTTTTTAAGAAATTCTTATTTACTTAAAAGTATATAACGTAAATGGTGCTCAAGAATACAGATGAATGTAAAAATTCGATTGTTTTTATAATTATCTTATTGTTAACTTTGTCAATACAAACAACAAATGCAGGAATTTCAGATTACTCTCATGACCTCCAAACTAATTCCGTTGATTCCTTCATCATTAAAACGCATAAAGTCAATATCAATATTCTTAGTATAACAAATGTTAGTGTTACTGAAATTTTTGATATTGAGAACAAACAAAATTTCTCTATATCTTCTATTAATCTCTGGTTAAATCAAAGCTGTAGCGATATCAACGTCAGAGATGGTTTGGGGGATTTAGTGTTTGATATACTTATTCAGACTGATTTCTACCACCTTTTATCAATACAACTTCGAACTTCTTTGCTCTCTAATAGATCAACAATTATTTACATATACTATAATTTAGAAAATTCTATAATGTCAGTGAAAAATCCAAATCACTCTCGTTTTGAGTTTTTCTCGATAATCTCTTATGATACAATTAATCATGATTTGACAATCAAATTACCAAAGAAGAGTTTTGTTCTTGAAAGTGAGGATATAGTAGACATAATTTACCCAGCTGATTATTTTCAGTATTTAGTGGGTCAACGTATTGCAATATCTTGGTCATCGAGTAATTTAGTATCCTGTGAAAATCCTTATTTTCGAGTTAGATTTGAACAACAAACTGGAAATAAAATTACTATTTGGTTCTCAATATTTGGGCCAATATTGGGTATAGGTGTGGGGATCATTTTTACTTTATGGATAATGAGAAGAAGAGAAAGAAAAGCAGTGAAAGAAATAGGAACAGTTTTTCTTAATGAATCACAGAAAATTCTTCTAAAAAATATCTATGAAAGTGGTGGGAAAATAATTCAAAGAGAACTTTCAAGAAAAACAGGTTTTACGAGATCAAAAACATCTCGAAATCTAATCTCTTTAGAACAGCAAGGAATGGTTAGACGTGAAAGATGGGGAAGAAACACAATAATTTACATCACAAAAACAGGTGAGAAGGTGATTGAATAATGATTAAAGTAATTGTCTCACAATTGTCCCGTTTTCTTTCTGTGGAATTGTTCATTATAATATGTATAAATATACAAGGTAAGAAAATATGAAAATGAAGAGGAAATATCTTATTAGCTCAATGGTTAGCCTATTATTTATCATAGCTATTAGTGTAAGTGTTCCTGTTTATTTCCATGTTTTAAAAGTTAAAGGAACAAAGTTGAAACAATTCTCCCCTATTTTAATTTGGGATGATTCTGATTTTGTAGATTATCAATTCCCAGGAGATGGTTCGCAAAGCAATCCTTACAGAATTGAGAATTATAATATAACAACTAGTGTGATAAATGGTATCTATATATTCGCTACAACCAAGCATTTTGTAATTAGAAATTGCCTTATTTCTGCTACACATATAGGTATAAATATAGAAAATGTTGCGAAATCAACTGCAACGATAGAAAATTGTTCAGTAATAGGGCAATTTTATGGTATCCCTGTTACAAATTCTGCTAATAGTACAATTAGAGATAATACTTTAAGTAATAATTATCTTGGTATTTTTGTTAGTTTTTCGAATAGTACCTTAATTTCAGATAACAAATGTGTTCAAAATGCTATTTATGGAATGAGGATTAGAGAATCAGATAATTGTTCTATAGAAAACAATTTTCTTAAACAGAATCGATATGGACTTTACATTTTTGAATCGTCGTTTTGCTTGGTTAAGAAGAATTTCTGTATAAATAATGATTATGCTGGGATCTTTAGTTCTTTCACCAACAATTCTAAATTCATCGAGAATAGTTGTATAAATAATTTTCAAGATGGAATTCGAATATCTACAGGTGAAGACTGTATAATTACTAGCAACATTATAATGTATAATTTGATCTATGGCATAACACTTTTAGGTTCATCAAATTGTCTAATAACTTTTAATGAAATTAGTTACAATCTTAACTATGGAATCCACATTTCTAATACTTACATTCACTCTAAAGATAATGTAATTCATCATAATTCCTTTGTTCAGAATTTTAGATTAACAGAGAATCAAACACAAGCTTGGGATGAAGGGAATAGTACTTGGTTTGATGCTATAAATTTAGAAGGAAATTACTGGGATAATTATAATGGTTCTGGATGGTATCCTATTGATGGACCTTCCCTCTCCTTTGATGAATACCCTCTCGTAGATAATCCTTTGTCAATTTCTAGTTCCATCCTACAATTGTATTGTTACAATCCCAGAATTGTCCTCAAAAAAGCTTCAACTAATTAGGAGAGAAATATAAGGTTGATAAAAATGATAACTATAAAAAAAACAACTGCGTTTTTATCACTCTTCTTCTGTTTAATACTTTCTCAGACACTCTCTTTTGCAATTGCTGATACACAAACTTACTGTTGGGAAAATATGGACCCTATTCTTAAACCTGGTACAAATAATCATGATTTAATCTTTGATGTTGAATCAGAAGCTGCAATTTTCTTCCTACCAGACGAAGACACAGTTTATTCTTACTCTTTTGCTGATAACAATTGGACTGCTACTTTATCTCCAGATATGCCAGAATCTGGCTTATGGACAGGATCGGAATATGATCCAATTAATGATTTAGTAATTGCTACCTGTGGAAGTGATGCTATTGGAGATTTGGAAACTTGGTCTTATTATCTAAATACTAATACATGGACAAATTTAACTTATACTATCGCACCTCCGATAAGAGTTGGTCATGGTTTTGTGTATGATTCAACAGCTGGGAAATTCATTCTCTATGGTGGAATTAAAGAGTTCAATTGGGAAGGAGGGAATGAATTCTATCACGATACTTGGACTTATGATCCTGGAACTAACACCTGGACCAATGTTACTCCTTCAGCAAATCCTGTTGGACGATGGGCTTTTGGAATGGTGTATGATTCTAATGCAGATAAAACTATACTCTTTGGTGGAGGACATGACTTAGGTGATGGTTCCTTTGGAGTAGCTGATAATGAAACTTGGGCTTTTGATTTATCTACAACCACATGGACACAACTAGATACTGTAACTTCTCCTCCAACTAGAAGTCATCACCGCATGGTTTATGATTCTTACAATAACAAAACAATGTTCTTTGGTGGTGATCAAGACGATTTTAATGCTCAATCTGACACCTGGATATTCGATTATGAAAGCAAAACTTGGACAGAACTAAATTGCACAGTTCACCCTTCTAAGAGATGGAGTTCAGGAATAGTATACAATAGCATAACCCATGAGATTATACTTTGTGGTGGAATGATTAGTGTTTCACCTCGAACATTTGAAAGAGATACTTGGATTTTTACATACGATGAAACATGCGATTGTTTCCCATAAAAAACAGATTACAATTTCATAGCTAGTACAGTAGTTCTGGTGCTCTTAGGTAATCTTATCTTAATAGTTAGAAGAAGAAAGAAATTCTAACTCATTTCTTTTTTTCTTTTTTCCTTATTATTATCAGAAGTTTTAAAAAAATAATTAATGGCATAAGAGATTTGCGATAGCAAAAGGAATTGAAGAAATAATTAAATAAATGTGAATGAATTTTTTGTAATGGAAATTTATTGTTTGATTAAATCAAAGGATTAATTCAAATGCAGTCAAAAAATATAGAGAAAATAAAAACTGAGATAATTGATCAATATAAAAAAAGAACTCCAAAATCAAGAGAATTATTCCAAGAAGCTCAAAAGTGGTTGCCAGGGGGTGGAACTCGTAATATTACTTATTTCTATCCTTATCCATTCTATGTAGCTAAGGGAGAAGGAACTTATCTTGAAGATGTAGATGGTAATCGCTATATTGACGTTCAAAATAATATGACTGTGCTTCTTCATGGACATGCTCATCCAAAAATAACTGAAGCATTACAAAAACAAGCTAATGAGGGAACAGCTCATAACGCTCCAATATCAGCTCAAATTCAATTAGCTAAATTACTTTGTGAACGAGTTCCTTCCATTGAGGAAATAAGGTTCTGTAATTCTGGAACTGAAGCAACAATGTTTGCTATGCGGGCTGCTCGAGAATATACAAGAAAAGAAGGTATAATTCTAATTGATGGTTGTTATCACGGGAGTCATGATTATGTTGAAGTTAATTTTGATGCGGATTTAACTAATGAAGGCATGCCTAAGCCTTCTGTAGAGAAAGGAGTTCCACAAGCAATTCTGAAAGACACTTATGTTGTTCCTTTCAATGATTTAGGAGCAGCAGAAAAGATTATGAAAAAACATCATAAGAAAATTGCCGCAATAATTGTTGAGCCAATAATGGGGTATGCTGGGGGAATTATTGCTACAACAGAATTTCTCAAAGGTTTACGAGAGTTAACGAAAAAGTATGGAATTCTATTAATTTTTGATGAAGTCATAACATTCCGCTTTTCTACTGGTGGAATGCAAAAACTTGTTGGAGTGTATCCTGATCTTACTGCTCTTGGTAAAGCAATCGGTGGAGGAATACCAATAGGTGCATTTGGTGGGAAGCGTGAAATAATGGAACAATTCAATCCCACAAGAGAGGATTTCATAATGCACTCAGGAACTTTCAGTGGGAATGCAATGTCAATGATTGCAGGAAAAACTGCTCTAGAATTGTATGATGAAGCTGAAATAAAACGGATTGGAGATTTAGGAGAACGATTACGAAAAGGTTTACGTGAAATAATGGATTCCCTTGAAATAGAATGTTATATTGGTGGAATGCAATCAATCGCATATATACAATTCCCTGATGTGGTTGCAGAAAATAAGAAAGAAATCACCTATAATACTATCCCCTACCTTGAAATTTCAAAATATCTTAGATTGGCTATGTGTATTAATGGCTTATATGGGATTTCTAGAGGAATAATAGGATTTTTGTTATCTACAGCTATGAATGAAGAAATAATTGATGAAATTTTGGTAAGATATCGAAAATCAATGGATATGGTTCTACCATTATATGAGGAAATCAAACCTTACCAAGGTTTCGCAGGAATAATCTACACAATGATGAAACAGTTAAACACCAATGAGAAATTTTCTGAAAAATATTCAAGTGATAAGTATTCTTTGTTACTTGTTGCAAAAGATGATCCTAATGCCATTAAATTAAATATAGACAAAGGAACAATAACATTCATTCCAATAAAAAATACTGAAGAAGAAATAAAGAAAGCAGAAAATGAATGTCAAGGAATAATAATTACTACTAGACCAACATTCTTAGGATTAGGATTAGGCAAAATTAATCCCTTAAAGGCTATTCTTTCTAGAAGAATTAAAATCAAAGGGATAAAATATGTTCAAAAATTCAGTAAGTACTTCTCTTTACTTTGAAATGATTAGAATATGAATTATCTTTTTGTTTTTACTTTTTTCTTTTTTCAATTTTATTTCTAAATGTATTAAATAGCTTTTATTAAATAATAGGATTGTTTAGTAAGACATAAGTTTTAGGTTTTTTAGCTAAACCTTATTAGTGTTTTTAGTAGCTAGTTGCTGATGTGAATGGCAAGATATAGAGTGTTAGTTGTATTATTGCTTTTTATGTTCATTTCTCTTTTCAATACTAATTGCATAGGTTCTTTACCCAATGATGTTAAGATCATTATTCTTGAAGAAGAAAATAGGTTGAAATTTGTCGAAGAACAAATTGAACACCATAGTAAAATCCAAGCATTTGAAAGTATCGGAAATCAAGAGGATTTTTGGACAGCTAATCTCGATGCAGGTGAATGGTTTCAGGTTCGAGCTACATTATTAGCTTTTGGAGAACATTGTTATATCTACATGGATAACAGAACAATTTCTTCAATGGGTCAAAGTCAAGCTATAGAAAGGTGTGAGATTCTCAGTTCTGAATTTGACAGAGTTGTTTACCCAAAAAATTTTGAATTGATGGGTAGTCCTAATGGCACTTTGGGAGATATTGATGGTGATCCGCGAATAACTGTTTTTTTGGTTCAAGGAGTCGGAAGTTATTATCTACAAAATAATGAGATTGCAGGAAGATCTTACTCCAATAATAGAGAAATGGTTTATGTGGCAACAGGAATGCAACTCGTCAATACAATAGCAGTTATGTGTCATGAAACAAATCATTTGTTTCTGTTTAATTATGATCTTAACGAAGCAATTTTCTTTGTTGAGGGATTAGCAGAATTTTCTATGTATTATGCTGGATATATGTCAAATTATTCTTTTATGCAAGGAGGAATGACTTTGAATGTAACTATGTCTGCTTATCAATACTCACTTTACCCTTCAGTATCTATGTTCTTTTTTGATGAAAATTACAACTCGTATTCAAGTTACGGAGCTGGATATATATTCTGGTTCTATATAGCTGAAAAATATGGAATACAAATCATTAGAGATTTAGTTCCGATAGATCATCTTGATGGTTGTTCAGCACTTGAACATGTTCTTTTAAATCATGGGTATAATATTAGTTTTAATGAGGTATTTCTAGACTTTATCACTGCTTGTACAATCGATGAACTAGGAATTTACAACGATTTATATGGTTTTCAAAATGCTGATTACTCAATAAACGCACTGACGTCAATCAATCAATATCCTTATTCTATAACTGATATCAAACACAGATATTATAATATCGAGATAAAAGAACTATCTGAAGTTCCTGATATTTTTACAATTAGTTTGGAAACACCTGTTCCTACAAGATCTCTAGGTGTTGTAACTATCATTCATGATGAAAACGGGTGGAATGTTACACAGCTGATTCTCACAGGTGATGGTTCAACAGCTCAACTGTTTTGTGAAGGCGAGAATATAATTGAAGCTTATATTATAACTAGCTTAGTTAGAGAAGGAACACCTAATGCACCTAATACTTGGATGGAGAGTCCTTACAATCTACTAGATTTCTCTATAAACGAAGGATATCCTTCAGATCGAACAAACAAAACGAATATGACTTTTCTAACGCTACTTCCGTTATTACTAATCACTGTTCATCTAAGTAAGAAATCAAAAGCATTTGTTGGAAGAAGAAAGAAAACCTAATCTCTCCTTTTTCCTATTTTCTGTATTTTTTGTTGTTCCTAACTTTCAATAAGCAATTCATTCAATATGGAAAATCACATATTCTGTCGGAAACAAAAGGAAAACGTTTTTTACTTAAACTGAAAATTGTTTCTTTGCTACACTTGAGAAGATTATACTTACATTTTCTCTTGTTCTAGATAACAATAATGTTAACAATGTTCTCTAAAAAGATATCAAGTTGTTTGAAAAATGATGATTAAGAAGAAATATCTGGTAGGAAGTCTGTTAGGTATAGTAATTATTGCTGCTACCATTATTCCAATCATAATTCATTTTGGATTCAAAGAAAGGAATGTGTTAGTTGATCATAATCCAATTTTGATTGAAGATGATTCCGATTTTGATAATTATAATTTTCCTGGAAAAGGAACTCAATCTAATCCTTATCGAATCGAATACTATAACATAACAACAGAAATCGAAACTGGCATTTTGATAAAGAACACAGCAAAATATTTTCTGATAATTGATTGCCTAATTAATGCAGAAGAAACAGGAATTCTTATAGAAAATGTAGCGGAAGGCTCAGCAAGAATTGAAAAGAATATCTGCTTAAATAATGATGACTATGGAATTGCAATATACAATTCTTCTGAAAACATAATCCACAACAATACATGCAGTTTTAGCTGGTCTGGTATCTATATAGAGGAGTCAACTTATACCACAATTTCTGAAAATAGATGCCATAACAACATTGAAGGTATTTCTATATCCCAATCATCAAATTCGACTTTAAATCATAATATTTGTTATAACAATACTTACAGTATCTCCCTAACCAAATCTGATTATTCGATACTTTCTGGTAACATCTGCTCCAAAAACCTCTACGGCATTTTACAATATTCTAATAATACTATACTAAAAAACAATACTTGCAACAACAATGCTTATGGAATATATATGTATGTTTCAAGCGATTCAACTCTAACTAATAATATTTGTTTCAAAAATAGTTATGGTATTATGATGGAAACTTCTTTTTATTGTCTTATTATAAATAATCTCTTACAAGAAAATGAAAGACATGGTATATTCATGGGAAATGCTCCTATGGGAGATAATTCCTCAAATAATATCGTTCATCATAACAGCTTTATTTCGAATAACCTTGATGGTTTTTTTGAAGTAAGTCTGTCTCAAGCTTATGATAAAGGATTTAACAATATTTGGTTTGATGAAACGACCTCAGAAGGTAATTATTATAATGATTATTCTGGAATCGGGAATTATTCTATTGATGGAAAAGCGAATAATACAGATCCTTTCCCTCTTTCTGAAAATCCTCTAGAATATACTAGTTTCCCTTATTGCTTCTTTTTAGATGAGATTCAGTTAATTTCTTCAATATTTTATCCTGAAATATTATTAACATTGTTATTTAAATGAACTTGAATTATAAAATCCAAAATCTGATTTTTTGTTGCGTTTTTGTTGTTCTGAAATTTCAAGCAAGAATACAATAAGAATGAAGAAATAATTGATTATTGTGAAAAAATATAGGGAAAACGTTTTTTTAATGAAAGAAAGTACTGTTACTTTGGTGCAGTTAAGAAGATATTCCTTATATTTTCTCATTTTCTCAATAGTTTTATTGTTAGCAATATCACCGCAACAAATGTGTTCTTGCAGAATTTCAGAATCTGGAGGAAATAATCATTGTAATTCGATTCAACAAAATCTTAGAGTTCTTAAGCATGAAATAGAGATTGATATTTGGAGTGTAGTGGAAATAGAAATAAAAGAGAGATATTCAATAGAAAATATACACAATTCATCTTTATCCTCTATAGATTTATGGGTAAATCAGTCAACTAATAATATCATAGCAACTGAGAACATAGATATAAATATTAATTCAGTTTCAAATAGGTCTCATCATATAACTTTGAATTTTCACTCTGAATTTCTACCAAACGATACAATGACTTTTACTCTTACCTATATTTTAAACAATCTCCCAAGAATTGCTTTCAAGAATGTTTATCGTTTTGAATTCTGGTCCATAATTAGTTATTTCACTCAAGAACATTACATTGTCTTAAGACTTCCACATAGAAGTACAATACATATTGAAAAGGATTTTACTTCGTTCATTCCAACAGAAAATTATACTATGTTTCTTGATCCTGAATCTCAAAGAGTATATATCTCCTGGTCATTCTGCGATTTGGAACCTTTTGATAATCAATTCTGTTTAATGTATTTTGATAAACCATTTCAACCTCCTCCCGTTTGGGTATTTATTATAGGACCAGCAGGAGGAATTGCTGTAGGAGTAGGAGGTTCTATTTGGTTTATGAGAAGAAAAGAAAGAAGAATAATGAAGAATCTAGGAGAGATTTTCCTTTCAGAAACACAGAAAGAAATAATAAAACTT
>JAEOTG010000350.1 GCA_016839985.1 Candidatus Heimdallarchaeota archaeon
ACTAGCCCTTGTTTTCTAGATTATGAGTCTCGCGCTCTTCCAGCTGAGCTACCGAGCCATGCCTAAAATCATCTTGACACCTCATTTTTATCTTTTTTGTTTACATCAACTTGTACTTAAAATAAATAAAATAAAAACAGTAAAGATTATTATTCATATTCTTCGTCTGTCTTGGCTTCTTCTTCGAGTTCCTCGTCTGTCTTGGCTTCTTCTTCGAGTTCCTCGTCTGTCTTGGCTTCTTCTTCGAGTTCTTTGATCTTCTGCATTACTTTTGCGAATTTTCCGGTCTTCTGCAGTTCTTTTACGAGTTCTTCGCCTTTACCTATCTTATATGTGCAAGGAGTTGGGAATCTATCAGACGCTCTTTTTAGGGCTTCAATAGCAACACGATAATATCTAGCATATGTTCTTACTGTTACTAATTCTTGTCTTTCTTTTACTCTCGCAGCTCTATCAATAGGTTTTCCAAAAGATTTTCTCATCCCATCTTGAATCCTGTCTGCTTGTGCTACTGCCATCATTTTATTTTCTCTTAAAATATGGTGTGGATGGATTCTTATTGTCATGTGATAGTTTTCAGTACCAACATTTCTTTGTAACTGTCTATTTACTGCGATTCTTGCTGCTTCTAAGGCTGTGTGTCTTATTTGACATTTTTCTTTTGACACTAGATGGATGTGTACAGGAAAATCTCCTTTTCTGTTTCCTGCATCATATGCTCTTATTCTAGAATCTGGTACTCCTCTAACATATTTACCTACTCTTGTATTTGCTGGTCCTCTAACATGAGTATAACAGCGAGCTGGTCTTTTACCCATTTTTTACACCTTTTTCTTTATCTTGCAGAAAGTGCAATTCTTTCTATTTCTTGTTTCTTTTTAACTGCAGCACTAGATGAGTCACCTTTTGCTGCAAGTACTAATTCTTCTGCAACAACTTCTTCAACACTTTTAACGTTGTTAAAACTTTTTTGTTTTATTGCAGCAGCTAAGAATCTTAAAGCTAAATCTACTCTTCTTGATGGTGAGACATCAACAGAAATGTGTTGAGCAACACCTCCATAGGTAAGACGAGTGGTTTCTTCTCTAGGAGCTACATTACTAATAGCATCAGCTAATACTTGAATGGGATTTTGTCCTGTTCTTTCGTGTATTATTTCAAATGCTACTCTCACTATGTTGATCGATCTTTGTTTTTTCCCAGCGTTTTTCCCTTTACTCATTAGTTTATTGATAAATCTTTCAACTATACACATTTCAGCTTTTTTAAATCGTTGATCTTGATAACGGCCACCAGAATGAGGAAAATAGACTGGACGTAAAGAAATGTATCTTTGTAACCCTAGATCAGTAACTGAAACTTCATTGAAATCCCATTTTCCGAAGAGCTTGATTTCATTACTCATTTTAGTAGCCTCTTTAACTAAATTAGCAGAACTATATTTGTTTAAAAATCTAATGTTGAACGACAGATATGAAAAAATATTATTTGAGAGAAGGAAAAAAAATAAAAATTGCACATTTCCGATTAAAGTTTCAGTTTCTTTATTATCCACGGAAAGAGCAAGAAGAGAATTGGTCCCATTATGGCATATACAACCATATCTAATGATATTTTCAAAGCTTCAAGAGCCCAAACATCAGTTAATATCTCATCATAAACGTATACTAAGGCAATTGGAATTGCTACTATAAGAATTCTCAGAATTATTTTCCACCATTTATCAGACCTACTATTGAAATCAATGATTTTACCTTCTATTGAATATGAAATTGAGGCAGTAGTAAATAACACTAAGATTTTCAAAATACGTATTTTTTGCGCAAATTCATTAGGTACAGATGGGTCCCCATGAAGGAATATTATGGGTATAGCGAAGACAGCAAATACCAGCAGTGAAATGAGGATTTTCAATAGTATTGATTGTTTACTTAAAGAATTTCTAACTGGTTCTTCAATTAGCATGAAAATCCCAACAATAATCATACCTATTCCAAAACCCATTAGTACATCTGTAAACCAATGAACTACAAGATAAATTCTTGAAAACCCAATAAGTAGAGGTAGTGCTATTCCAACAGTTATCATGCCCCATTTGGAAACAAGAGCTGCGAGAGCACCCCAAGTTGTCGTACTCAGTTGTGCATGGCCACTTGGTAATCCATAAGTTATTTCTTCTACTTCAGCATAACCAAAACTATCATCAGGTCTATCAAAACGAAAGGCAGCTTTTGATATAGCATTTATCGTCATAGAAGAGATTAACGTTGCTATAACACTATATGCTTTCTTTTTATCCCATACATAGTAAAGAATGACAAGAACAGCTATATACACAATTGATTGTCCTAAGTATGACACTATCCCCATTATTTTATGACCAATTCCTTGATCGCTTTCGTCTACATAGAAGAAATCTGAAATTGCTTTATCAATTGGGTTATCTCTTGCAGGAGAGCTATAAACAATTCCTAAAGCTGCACCAATTAATGCAATACCAAGAACAATTAAGACAATAACTACAATGTGTCGTTTTTTCATAATAGCAATAATTTTTTTTGGTGACTAAAAAATGTTTTGAATCCCCTTTTTTCACCATTCACAATATGTATTCTTATTGTATTACTTTTGTGATGTTCTCTCACTCATTTATTCCTATTCTTTAACCTTAGCTTTTCTTGTTAATTATTTCAAATGTCATCGAAAAAATAAAAAAGGATTGTCAAAAGTATAAGATAGTGGTAAAAATGGCCATATATAAAGATCTTGAAGGAAAGAGAGTTGTAATTACTGGAGGAGCAAGTGGCATTGGGTTTGCAACCGCTAAACGTTTTATTGTAGAAGGAGCTAATGTTGTCATTATTGATTGGAATCAGAAGGAGCTAAAAAAAACATTATCTATAATTCCTGAGCTCAAAGGTGGTGTGCATGCAGATGTAAGCAACCCAGATGAAATCAAAAATGCGTTTAAGAAAATAGATGAGATTCTAGGAGGTATTGACATTCTAATTTCTAACGCAGGTATAAGTTTTCGTAACCCATTTTTGAAGATTGACTATGAACAATGGTCAAAAGTTCTTCGTGTTAATCTAGATGGGATGTTTCTTTGTGCGAAAGAAGCAATAAGAAGAATGAAAAAACAGCTTTCTGGAGTTGTTTTGTTAACAGCTTCTACAAATGGGATTGAAGGCCATCCATTATATGCAGATTACAATAGTTCAAAAGCTGGAGTAATTCTTTTAGCAAAATCATTATCTTTAGAATTTGCCCCATGGTTAAGAGTAAATGCTGTTTGTCCTGGCTATGTTCTTACACCTATGCAAAAAGCTGAATATACACCTGAAATGCTAGAGATTGTTAATTCAAAAATCCCCTTGAACCGTCATGCTGAACCAGAGGAAGTTGCAGCTTTATTTGCTTTTCTCGCATCATCTGAAGCATCTTATATAACCGGGCAAGCTATAGCTATTGATGGTGGGGAAACAGCAGGTCCATATACGCCTATGGAGGAGTAAGTAAGAAGATTATAAAAATAAAATTCTTGAGGTAGAAACGTATGAATAAAAAAGAAAACCGAATTTTAAATCTCATATCTTTAGATGAAAAAACAGCTATAGTTACAGGTGCAGCATCTGGTATTGGGTTGGCAACAGCAAAACTTTTTGCGGAAATGGGAGCTACTGTAGGTTTGATAGACATTAATGAATCAGACGGTATAAAAGTAACAGAACAAATAAAAGAATTAGGAGGGAAAGCAAAATTTTTCTTTTGTGATGTTACATCTGATTCTGATTGTAAGAAGACTGTTGATGCTATTCATGAAGAGTTTGGAAAAATAGACATTCTGTTTAATAATGCTGGTGTGATTCGTCGCAAGAGTGTTTTAAATCTAGAGGAGAAAGACTGGGATCTAACAATAGATGTTAACTTGAAATCGATTTATTTGCTTTCTCGACATGTGATTCCGATTATGATTAAAAACAAAGGTGGGAGTATCATTAATAGTGGTTCAGGTTGGGGTATTAAAGGAGGACCCAATGCAGTTGCTTATTGTGCAGCCAAAGGTGGTGTAGTGAATATGACTCGTGCAATGGCTATCGATCATGGTAAACACGGAATTCGAGTTAATTGTGTTTGTCCAGGTGATGTTGACACACCACTTCTGCGAGGAGAAGCAGAACAGTTGGATATTGATGAAGATGAATTCATGAAAAAAGCTGCAGAACGTCCTCTTAATCGTGTAGGTAGTCCTCTAGATGTTGCTTATACTGTTCTTTACTTAGCCAGTGATCTTTCTAGTTGGGTTACTGGCAGCTCTATAATTGTTGATGGTGGGGGTTTAGCTTAAATTAGATTTAATAAATTCAGGATATACTGGAGATATTTTTATGGTTAAAAAGAAAAACATAATTCATCCTTACATTCCTAATTCTGTTCCAGAAATAAAAGCAAGAATGTTGGAAGAAATCGGTGTAAAGGACATCGAGACTCTTTATGAAGACATCCCTGAAATATTAAGGTTTAAAGATGAAATGAATTTACCAGATCCTTTTCCCTCAGAAATTGCACTGAAAAAACATGTGGAACAAATTCTTGCGAAAAATCAAACATGTCAAGAAAACCTTAGTTTTTTAGGTGGAGATTGTTGGCAACATTATGTCCCAGCGATATGTGATGAAATTAATCAGCGCTCTGAATTTTTGACTGCATATGCAGGAGAACCTTATGAAGATCATGGAAGATTTCAAACACTTTTTGAATATGCTAGTATGATGGGAGAACTTCTAGATATGGATGTAGTAAATGTTCCTACATATGATTGGGGACAAGCAGCAAGCACTTCCTTAAGAATGGCTGCAAGAATTACAGGACGTACTGAAGTATTAGTCGCTGAAACCATCTCACCAGAGAGGTTGTTAATAATTCGAAATTACTGTCAACCAATTTTAGAGATTAAATCGGTCAAATATAATAACAAAACTGGAAAACTTGATCTAGATGATTTAAAAGCAAAGATATCGTCCAACACAGCTGCTATTTATTTTGAGAACCCATCATATCATGGTTGTATTGAAGATCAAGGTAAGATTATTTCTGATATTGCACATTCACACGGTTCATTAAGTCTTGTAGGAACTGACCCGATTTCCTTAGGGATATTAATTCCTCCAAGTAATTACGGAGCTGATATTGTATGTGGAGACATCCAAGGATTAGGCATGCATATGCAATATGG
>JAEOTG010000351.1 GCA_016839985.1 Candidatus Heimdallarchaeota archaeon
AATATCAAGAATCAGTAAACTATCTGAAAAAAGCTGACAAACTAACAAAACAACAATCTCCAGTCGTAAACTTGCTATATGGATATGTTTTAACCAAACTTCCAGGTAAGAGTAATTTCAATGAAGGTATTAAGTATCTAGAAAAGGGTGGATTACTAAGTGAAAAAACTAAAAATCAACGTTACCTGGCAATTTATAACTTCTTAACAGGAAGAGTATATCTAGATACATTCGATCTCTCTTCAGCAATTAAATCCTTTGAGACCTGCTACTCTCTAGCTTTATTAAGCGAGTTTCAGTATGTCCTATTATCGCAGCTTTATCTTGCAGAAACATATTTGCTTCGCTACAAAATTTCTCAACATGATCGCGATTTAACAAGTTCTGAAAGATATCTTGCAAATGTCATATCAATTTGTCATGAACAAGAGCTTCCAATATTAGCTGATGTTCTTTACTTGAGCGGTCAATTGCTAGTAACTTTGAATGAGCTGGTGGATGCTGAATTTATTTTCAGTCAATCTAGAGATTTAGCCGAAGAGAATAATAACCAAAACCTTGTTTTTAAGTGTGAAGAAAGTATTAGGATGATTCAGACTAATAAAGTGGAAAAACCTTCAATAATCATTAATGAAATGACCGACATTATAAACAACTTAGCTAAGAAATCATACATCAAGAAAACAGAAAGACTCCCCCAGATCTACTTTCTGAATATTTTTACAAATGAAGGTGCATACGTATTCTCACATCTGTTTGACAAAAGTCTGCACTTGAACGATGTACTAATTTCAGGACTAGTTTCTGCTATAAGAACAATGTCATCCGAGGTTTTTGCATCTGGATTAAGAGGAATTGATTTTGAAGGAAAAAAACTTCTAGTTGAAAACTTTGGAGAATATTGTGGTATATTAGCCTGTGATCGTGATAGTTTTAATGCAAGAACAATCCTGTATGATTTTGTTAAACGATTTAATGACAAATTCGAAGATTATGCTCGCAGGGTTAACGAATTAGGAGCTATAGATGAGATAAAAATAGAAGCTAACAAAATGGTCTCTATTATTTTTGGAAAATTAATTAAAAATGCAGTGCCTTCAAGATAAAGAAAAGTTTTATTATTGGTAAAAAAACATCTTACCAATGGATTCAACTTCTGAAATTCCTTCATTTCTACGAAACTTAGTTTGTACTAAATGTCTAAAACAATATGATCCTGATGAATTACATAGACTATGTACCTGTGGAAAAGTATTGTTTGCTGAATATGATATAGAAGGTGCAAAAGAAAAGATAAACCAAACATCTTTTGAAAAAAGGAAACATAATATTTGGCGTATACCAGAAATTATGCCAGTAAGAAAGGAGAAAAATCGATTTAGTCTGGGAGAAGGATTTACTCCATTACTCAGATTAGAAAATCTAGGAAAAATCTTAGGATTGAAAAACCTCCTACTAAAAAATGAAAGTGAAAATCCTACAGGTTCTTTTAAGAGTAGAGGACTATGTGCAGCTGTTTCTCGAGCATATGAACTAGGAGTAAGGGAGTTTGTTATACCAACTGCAGGAAATGCTGGAGCTGCATTAGCAGCCTATACTGCAAGAACAAATACTCAGGCTCACGTTTTCATGCCTAAAGACACACCTCCTCTTATTATCAATGAGATAAATGCTTTTGGAGCTGATTATCATTTAGTTGATGGTCTCATTACTGATGCAGGAAAGGAAGCAAGAAAAGCTGCTGAAGAACATGGATGGTTTGATATGTCAACTCTAAAGGAACCTTATAGAGTTGAAGGAAAGAAAACTATGGGTTATGAAATAGCAGAACAAATGGATTGGACTTTACCTGATGTAATCATCTACCCAACTGGAGGGGGAACAGGAATAATAGGTATGTGGAAAGCTTTCGATGAAATGGAAAAACTGGGATTAGTAGGAAATGAAAGACCAAGATTGATATCTGTTCAATCTTCAGGTTGCGCTCCTATTGTTAAAGCGTTTCATGAAGGTAAAAAATATGCAGAATTTTGGGAAAATGCTGAGACATTAGCTGCAGGTTTAAGAGTACCCGCTGCAATTGCTGATTACTTAATCCTAGAAACAATAAGGGATTCAAAAGGATCTGCTATTGAAGTAGATGATTTAACAATTAAAATTTCTATGGCACAAGTAGCGAAAGAAGAAGGAATAATGCTGGCTCCTGAAGCAGCTGCTACTATTGCAGCTCTTAATCCTTTAATCGAAAATAAAGAAATTAGTAAAGATGAAAACATAATTGTGTTTGGCACAGGTTCAGGTTTAACAACTCCTGAAGAATGGGAAATTAAAGCAATGGTTGATTATTCATAGTAGAATTATGAAAAATCACAATTTTGGTAAAATCTCTTTGTTGAATATCTTCATCTGTTCAATTTCCTTATCTTGCGGAAACATAAAGATAAACTGTTCTACACCTAGTTTAGTATAAGCTTTTATCCATTCTGTAACTTCTTCGATTGTTCCATGCATTGATCCCTGATAACGTTTCTCCATTTCTTCTTGACTAAATCCTCGTTTTTCAGCAACTTCTTTCCAAATCTTCTTTTTTTCTTCTTCTGACTCATAAATTTTAGACCATACTCCATATGATCTTCGAAGAGATTTAGGATTTCTATCATGTCTCTCACATAATTCATCTAACTGGTTCATTCTGTCTTCAAAAACTTCTAAAGTATATGACCAAGCTAGATTAATACCATCAGCATATTTAGCTGAGATGTTGAGCATTTTAGGACGGGCATACATTGTTCCAAACCAAATAGGAGGATGTGGTTGTTGGAAAGGTTTGGGGAAAGAAATAGCGTTATTAAGTTCATAAAATTCACCCTTGAAATTGGCTCTTTCTTGTGTCCAGAGATTCCTAATAACTTTAACACCTTCAACCATTTGTTTAATCCTAGTTCCAGCTGATGGAAATTCGATACCATATTGCTCGTACTCCATATGTTTCCATCCGCTTCCGTATCCAAATTCAATCCTTCCTTTAGAGAAGTGATCTAAAGAAGCGATTTGTTTTGCTAAAACTGCAGGATGTCTATAATTGTTACAAAAAACAAGTGATCCAATCTTTAGTTTTTCAGTGTATGAAACAGCAGCAGTCATAGCAGTAAAACATTCGTAAGCATTAACATCTGTTG
>JAEOTG010000352.1 GCA_016839985.1 Candidatus Heimdallarchaeota archaeon
AAGAGTCATAAGACTCTTAAGATCTTTTTTTATCTTTTTTTCTTGTTAAAACAATCACAATAACAGCTATAGAAATTGGAATTAGTATAGAAAGACCAGTAATGTAGAAAAACATAAAAGCATCTAGATTTCTCTCATAAAAAGATCTTTGGTCATAATATATTCCAACGTTATATTCTAAGATAACTGTATTAATCCATTGCCAGGAGTAAGATTTGCCATTTTCTAATTTAGTTACAATGCATCCTGATGAGTAATAATATGGTTGAAAACCTTGAATTATAAAATCTACAGTTTCAGTAATATTTTCAGCCCAAGCTCTGCTTGTTCCGATATCATATTCTATCGCATTTATTGAAGATCCACTATTTATGCTTACAGAAAAGGTATAAGAGATTCTGGTTATGCTATCATTCTGAAAAGTAACATTACTAACAATGAATACTCGACTAGCAAAGTAATAACCTAGGAAATCATTCCATTGTGGATATTCATCTTCAAATATTTCTACTATCTCATAAGGGATTAACGTATCATTAGCAATGATTTCAATATCAGTTATATTGTCTTCCATTTCAAAACCAAAAGGTGCTCCTAAGATTATTGATTGAGTTACATTTGTATTGAAGAAAGTATAATTACCTCTGAAATTGATATCAAAAATGTTTTTCTTTAATGCTTGAATATCAAGAAGAACAGAAGCATCCTCCATTATGATTCCTGAAGAGTAGTTAACTGGTATGATTCCACCATACCCCTATTGTATTGATGAAATAGGATTTGCTTTGATTATTATGTGCTTACAAGATGAAAAAATCATAAACAATAATATACTAACTAGAAAAAAGAAATTCAAATATCTCTTCAAGTTCATATTCACTTTAAATAATAGGAGTAAATACTAATAAATTATATGGTAAAAGATTGTTTTTGGAAAAACTTTGAAGTCTTTTTAGTTTCAAATCTAATTAAATACATCAAGGATAAACTTTATTTTGCATAAAAAAAAGTTGAAACGGAAATGAAAGAGAAAGCATTCATTGTACCTCATACACATTGGGATAGAGAATGGTACAAACCTTTTGAATATTTTAGAAATGAATTGGTTAAGCTCATAGATTACTTATTAGACATACTCTCAGAACAGGATTATCGTTTCATGTTAGATGGTCAAACAGTTATACTTGAAGATTATTTTGAGATCCGACCAGAGAGGAAGGAGGAGTTACTTAATAGGATTCGTGAAGGAAAAATAGCAGTTGGACCATGGTACCTCTTACCTGATGAATGGCTTGTTAATCAAGAGAGTCTAATTCGTAATTTAGAATTTAGTTTCGATCTTGCAAAGGAATATAATCTGAATTTAATGCCTATAGCTTATTTACCAGATCAATTTGGTCATACTCGTGCGATTCCACAGCTGATAACTGATCTAACTAATTTCAAAGCAGCTGTTATTTGGAGAGGAGTAGGTTTAGAAGTTGTAACTGTACCTTTCAGTTGGAAGAGTAATCTAAACTCTTCATCATCATTGTTTTCTGTTTATATGCCATATGGATATGGAAATGCGGCAACTCTCCCTGATGAACTGAATGAACTTAAAGATGCTGTTAGTACAAGAATAAAAGAATTATCTCAATATTCTCCCTTACCAGTTTATCTTCTTATGAATGGAACTGATCATCAACTTCCTCAATCTTATTTAATTTCACTAGTTCCTAACATTAGTTCAGGAGAAACTGATGTCAGGATTTCACTCCTTGATGATTATGTAGATGAGCTACTCTCTGAAATGAAAAGTAATGATTATATTCCTCCTGAATATGTTGGAGAATTCAGATCTTCAGCTAGAGCTCACTTACTTCAAGATACTTACTCAGCTCGAATGTGGATTAAACAATGGAATCAAAAAGTAGAAGATTTGCTCGTACATTATGCTGAACCTATCAATACCTATACTTGGTTAAACTTGAATAGAAATTATCCTTCAATTTATCTTAAGAATGCTTGGAGATGGCATTTACATAATCAACCGCATGATTCAATATGCGGATGTTCAATTGATCAGACTCATGAAGAAATGAGATCTCGATATTCTTGGGCAGAAACAATCGCTAATAACCTGATTGATGATGCAATTGAATATATTAAAGATAACAAAATCGAATCAGAAGAATCATCTTTGGCAGTTTTTAATCCTTCTAATTGTTCCAGTTTACCTATGTACTTTGAATTTTCTATACCTAAAGAACTAGCTGTTAAGGGAATAGAATCATCAGATGGAGTGAGGTATGAAATCCAACCAGTCACCTCTTCGGAAGATATAATATTTGAGAGTAGTTTCTCTCCTTTTATGCTTAAATCAGGATTAAAATTACTTCCTGGTAGAAATATAATGGGTGTTTATATTAATGAAGTGACTTATTCTGAGGGGGAAAAATCTGATATCTGTAATATCAGAATTATATGTGATGAAAAACCAATAGGTGATTTTGATGTTGAAGCTCTTAAAGAAAAAGCAGAAGAACTACTGCAAAATAAGAAGTTTAAACGATTCTATGTAAAAATGACTAAAGGCTTTACAGATAAATATTGTTCAGTTGCTTTTCTAGATAAGTGGAGTTTTACAAAGTTCCTGCTTAAGGAAGATATTGATATTTTAACAAATGTGGAAAAACTAAGAATCACTAAGAACAAAGTTGAAAATCAATTTTATAATCTTAAATTCAATAAAAATGGTACCTTCAATCTAGTAGACATAAAAACAAATCAAATTTTCTCAGAATTACATAAATTTGAAGACTTTGGAGATAGGGGAGATGAATATACATTTGGTCGTTTAGGACCCGAAAAAGCAATCCTAAAGCGAGTTAAGCGTAAAACTAAACTGAATGGTCAGTTAGTGAGTGAAATTGAGCAGACAGGCAGTCTAATTGTCTATAAAGAACTAAGCTCTAATCGAAAGAAGAGACAGAAGAATGTGAAATTACCTATTTCTACAACTTTCCGTTTCTATAGAGATCTGAATAGGATTGATATATCAACAAAAATCCTAAACATAGCTAAAGATCATAGGCTTCGAATATGTTTTGATCTTCCATTTAAAGCAACAGAAACTCATACTTCAACTCATTTTGGATTCGTGAAACGTAAGAGTGATCCAGTAGGAGATGAAACTTATACTGAAGCTCCATCAGGTATCCAACCACAAAAACGTTTCATCAGAATTGATGATTCGACAAGTTCATTAGGTGTAACTTTAATAAATAGAGGATTACCAGAAGTTGAACTTGTTGAAGGTTCAAGACTAGCATTAACGTTATTACGTTCAGTTGGTTATCTTTCCAGGTCTGATTTTCCTGAACGACCAATGCATGCAGGTCCATTCTTAGAAACACCAGGGGCTCAAGAGATGTATCAAACGTATAATTTCGATTATAGTTTAACAGTACACGATAATAAAATTCCAATTAGTATTAGTTCTGATCAAGCGGAATCCTTTTCTCTTGTTCCTAGAAGTATTGAATTTTCTAAAGGATCAGTAAATAATGAAATTCTTAAACCAATTATAAAAGTAAGCAATCCTTGGATAAGAATTTCTTCTCTTAGGTACAAAGAAAATAAAATCGTAGTCACACTTTACAATTTAGATACCGATGTTCAGAAAACAGATATTCATTTGAATGAAAAAATCACCACTTTTAATTCAATACAAATTGATGGGATAATAAAAGAAAAAATACCAATAGAGGGTAACAAGCTTAATATTTCTTTTGCACCATTAGAAATCAAATTATGCACTCTAAGCAATTAAATTTTCAGTGTGTTAATAAAAAATGCACACACCTATACTTTTGTTTAACCTAACCATTTAAATACCTAATTAATTAATTTTTTACCATGACAATCGAAAAAGAAATGTCTATTCTGGATAATGGTTACCAATCACCAATCAAATTTACATATTTAAGAAAATTCAATCTAGCAATGGGGATTCTTCACCTTGTTCAAGGTATTGCTATGATTGTTTTAGGTGTATCTGTTGATGCTCTAAAGAATTTCTTACCAATTCCTATATTATCAACATATAATGATATTGAGCTTATTGGAGGAATTCCAACAGCTGTAATAAAGACTGATACACTCTTTGAATTCAGTGCAGTAGGACCTACTGTTGCTGCGTTTTTGCTTTTTTCTGCTGTTGCGCATTTACTAATTGCAGGACCTTTATACAAATTCTATGTCAAGAATTTAAAGAAAAAGATGAATCCGATCAGATGGTTTGAATACGCTTTTTCAAGTTCTTTAATGGTTGCTTTTATTGCTTTGTTCTTTGGAGTTAGAGATTTCTGGATATTAGCATTAATATTCGGTGTAAATGCACTAATGAATTTATTTGGTCACGTAATGGAAGTACATAACCAAACAACAGAAAAAACTAATTGGCTTTCATACATATATGGTTGGGTAGCAGGTATAATGCCATGGATAGTGTTATCATACATCTTTGGTGTAGCTGCATCAGATGCAGAAAATCTGCCTTGGTTCGTTCCTGTAATCTATGTAGTTGAATTCCTACTATTCATGTCCTTTGCTTTCAATATGTTACTACAATATAAGAAAGTTGGACCATGGGAAGATTATCTCTATGGTGAAAGGATGTATCAAATACTTAGCTTAGTTGCGAAAACACTTTTAGCATGGTTAGTATTTGCTGGTGTTTTACAGCCTAGTTAAAATTTTTTCTTCTTTTTTTATTATATTTTCTTAACTATAGCTATATAACTAGGATCTTGTTTATTTTTTTCAATTATTTCTTCAATTTTCCATCCTGTGTTTATTAATAATTCTTTTAACTCCTTTCTCGATAATAGAAGAAAGTCAAACCAAGGAGAGATATATTTCTTATACCTTACTCTAATAATTGATTGTCCTCCCATTCTTCCTCTTTTCCTATTGAATTTGTGATACTCTAAATGATCTTCATTGTCTGTACCATAAGGATCGAGAAATTCTGCAATAATCCTACCTTTGTCTGAAGTAATTTCAAGCAATGTTCTAAGTATTTTTTGAGCATTTTGTGGATTACCTGTCAAGGCAAAATTATTACCTAACATTAAAATTGTATCAAATTTTCCTAAATCTGTTTCGATTTCATGAAGTGATAATAATTTAGCTTTTTTTAATCCTCTTAATTTGCAGATTTTAATAGCTAAAGGTGAATTATCTATTCCTAATACATCAAAATCATTTTTCTGAAGATAAAGACTATGTCTCCCAGCTCCGCAACCTATATCCAGAACTTTTCCTTCAACATAATACATTGCTTCTTTTTCATTGTCATACCAATCTTCGAATTCTGAGAAGTATCTTTTAGCTCCCAAACTTACATCTATGTATCCATCATCTCTTTCAATAATTTCCCATACTTCTTTACCTTGATAAAAGTCATACATTTCATGCCCGAAAGCATCTTGCT
>JAEOTG010000002.1 GCA_016839985.1 Candidatus Heimdallarchaeota archaeon
AGTGAACTAAAAGAAACTAAAAATAATCTAAATCTTATTTTTATTGAAGAACCCGAAGCCCATATGCATCCCCAAATGCAAAGTGTTTTTATTAAAAATATTGAAAATTTTTTAAAAGCTGTTAATTTGGATGCACAAGTAATAATAACTACTCATTCACCACATATCCTTTCAGAATCTAAACTGGAAAGTATTAGATACTTTACAAAGGATAATAAAAAAAATATCGCTGTTATTAAAGATTTAATGAAGTTTAATAGTCTTCTCACTGAACCAGAAACACGAGAATTCTTACAACAATATCTAACTTTAGGGAAATGTGACTTATTTTTTGCGGACAAAGCAATATTATTTGAAGGAACTGTAGAAAGAATTCTTCTACCGATTTTTATTGAGAAAGTTGAAAAGAACGAATTAGATTGTAAACTTTCAGAACAATATATTTCTTCTATTGAAATTGGTGGTGCTTATATGAGCAATTTCAAGGAATTGCTAGAGTTTTTGGAATTAAAAACTCTTATCATTACCGACATTGATTCTGTCAAAAAGGACACTAAAGAAAAAACAGAAGTTAAAAACGATGGAAATATAATAACCAGCAATGTAACATTGAAGAACTGGATTCCAAAAAAAGAAAAAATTGAAGAACTTATAGAACCCAATATTTCTAAAGAAAATGAAAAAGGAACGATTAAAATTGTATACCAAAATAATATAAACTCATCTGAACAACCTTTAAAATGCGGTAGAAGTTTTGAAGAAGCATTTATAATAGATAATCACCAATATATTTTTGAAAACAAAAATAATTTGGTTAGTATAAAAAAACCATTAACGGATTGCAACAATACGGATGATGTTAAAAGTAAATCTTATGAGATTCAAGACTTTATTGATAGAAATAAGAAAAAAACAGAATTTACCTTTGATCTGCTTTCATATGATAACACATCTTGGAAAGTCCCCACATATATTAAAGAAGGTTTGATATGGCTAGCAAAGTAGAGCAGCAAATATTTACTTGTATTGAAAACCATGAAAGTTTTATTCTTGATGCAGGTGCTGGAAGTGGTAAAACATGGATTTTAGTACAAACTTTAAACTATATTATAGAAACAAAAAGCAATAAATTAAAAAATACTAACCAACAAATTGTTTGTATTACTTATACCAATATTGCGAAAGATGAAATAATTGAAAGAACTGAACATAATGAACTTATCCGAGTAAGTACAATTCATGATTTTCTTTGGGACTGTATTAAATATTATCAAAAAGAATTAAAGATTAAACTTATCGAAGTTATTGAAGAAAAACTGAGTAAAGAACAAGGAAAACTTGATGGTTATACTGCAAGAGCTGTTAAATCCCGAGAAAAATCAGAACAAAAGATTTCTAAATATCAAGATGCTATTGAAAATTTGAATACTCAAAAAATTAAGATTAATTATGAGAATTATTCTAAATATAGTGAGGGGAAATTTAGTCATGATGAACTTATCATAATAGCTGAGAAAATTTTTTCATCTTATCCTAAAATACGTAAAATTACAAAAGATGCTTACCCAATCATTTTAGTAGATGAGTATCAAGACACACAGAAAGAAACGGTTGAAATATTACTGAATTATCTTTTGGGGAGTGAAAACTTTATTGTGGGATTCTTTGGTGATAAGTTACAACAAATTTATGATACTGGAATTGGTGAAATTCCAAACACATATAATTTAAAACTTATCAAGAAAACAGAAAATTTTCGTTCTTCAAATGAAGTTATTCAATTACTTAATAAATTAAGAACTGATATTCAACAGTATCAACCAGAAAAAAATAAAAGAGTAGGAAGTATTGCCTTTTATTATATGGATAATCCAGATGATTTTAATGTTAAAAATTTTTTAAAAAATAATTTGCAAGAAAAATGGAGTGTAGCTTCAATAGATGATATCAAAATACTTTATTTGACACATCGATACATTGCAAAAGAAAATCAATATGAAGAACTTCTTGAACATTATAATAAAGCGAATAAAAGAGATTGCCTAATTGACAACGAAAATAACCGTACTTTCTGTAAGTATGCTGATTTTTTATATGATTTGGAAAGTCTTATGGATTTATTTGTAACAAATAAAATACAACAATTCTTAAAAAAAACATTTTATAAAGTTGATTCATTTAAAGCCAAAAAGAAACTTTATGACTTTATGCAAGAGCTATTAGTAATTAAAAACACGAACAATATTGATAAAATAATCGAGTTTGCAATTTCAAATAATCTTCTACCAAAATCTGAACAAATGAAAAACTATGATTTTGAAGATGAGGAAAAAAAAGAGTTTTATGAAAAATTAATGGAGATAGAATATTCTCAGTTTATGAGACTATACAAAGTTCAACAGGATAACACTTCTTTTAGCACGAAACATAATACTAAAGGCGATGAGTTTAAGCATGCTCTTGTAATTATAGATGATAATGCTTGGAAACAGAAATATAATTTTAATGATTATTTTTCAAGTAATAACAAAAATGAAGATAGATTTAAAAGGACAAATAATCTATTTTATGTAGTTAGTTCCAGAGCAAAGAATAATTTAGCTGTTGTCTGTGTTTCTACTTTATCTGATGATGCTAAATTTAAAGTTAAAGAGTGGTTCGGGAAAGAAAACTATTATGAAAATAATTGAAAAAGATAACAAAAAAATCAACCTGAGTGCGCCGTTTAACGGCAATATGAAATTGCACTCTAAGAGTGTCCAGGGTCAGCTGCCAATGCAGCAACCCTGGAGGTCTTTCCACTAACCTAAATTCCATAGATGAAGGGGACACATAGCCAGTAAGAAAAACAGAGATCTGGTGGTCAATGCGAAAGCTATAACTGGACCGATAGGACAATATCCAATCCCGCCTAAGTGGGATGCTGACGTGAGCAGGTGGATAACCTTGAGTATCATTAGAAAGTTACTAACTATGGTGAGAAATCTGGTGCGTGCTCCATGAATACTGTAAATGTAAGTTATAGGACAACTGATTGAAATTTTATCAATTGGAAGAAAGTCAATCGAATTGTACGTAATCTTAGACAACGAATATTTAAGGCTGCTATAAGAGGTGACTGGAATATCTAACAAGCAGCTTCTCCATTATTATTGTCACATGCAGAAAGGTATACAAGACAAGATGAAATTTACTTCGGCAAATTAAATTTTCAAAGTATACTAATTACGCTAAATGACGATAAGCAGCAGCCGTATGGTATAATCTGATTGAGTCGTGTGTTTTGGAAACTTGTGCGAACGGATCTGAGGGGGGAAAGGGAGCGTGAACCCCAGACATACACGACAAAGCAAGATGCTGGATTCGGGCTGCTTGGAAAAGTATTTATATAAATACACACT
>JAEOTG010000353.1 GCA_016839985.1 Candidatus Heimdallarchaeota archaeon
AATTTTGTAAATAGCAAAAGAAATCTTGGACTTACTTGAATCAATTTATATGGAATCTAGTATTGCTTTTGCTACCTCTAGCTTAGAACCCTCAAACCATATGTCTTCATCTAATTCTTGCTTAAATGAAATTGCTACTCTATTAAAATCACTCTCAAATCCATATTTCTTGTCAGATACATCATTTGATATTATAAAATCTGCATTTGTTTCTTTCATTCTCTTTTTAGCAATCTCAACTAGTTCTTCATCTGATTTCTTATATTCAGCTTTGAATAGAACTAGTTGCGAATTTGGAGATAACTCCTTGATTTTGTCTGCAAGTTTTTCAGTTGGTTGTAATTTTATCTCCCATCCTTCTTTAGATGAAACTTTTGCATCTCGTATCTCTTCAGCTACAAAATCATTCATAGCAGCTGCTAAAATAATATAATCAAATTGATTTTCTTGTATTAATTTAGTTACTTTGTTATGCATTTCTTCTGCAGTTTCTACTTTAATTGCATCATTTATGATTCCAGGTGGTTGGATTAAAGATGAACCATAAACAAGTTGAACTTCAGCTCCTCGTCTCCAAGCTTCAAGAGCAATTGAATATCCCATTTTTCCACTGGACGGATTACTGATAAACCTGATACCATCGATATAAGCTCTTGTTGGTCCTGCAGTAACTAAAACTTTCTTGCCTTGCAGTTTTTTATTGTATAACATCCTTATACAAGTTTCTACGATTTCAGCTTGTTCTGGAATCTTAGCTTTTTCCTCTTCAACTCTTGGAGAAATAAAAGTGACATTCATATCTCTTAATTTTTGTATGTTTTCTTTTATTGCTTGATTATTCATCATAACTTCATGCATTGTTGGAACCATAATCAAAGGTATATCATTACCAAGAGCTGTTCCAGCGATTAATGTAACAGGAGTATCCATAATCCCACAAGCAATTTTAGAAATAGAGTTAGCAGTAATGGGAGCTATCAAAATTAAATCAGCTTTTTCTTCTGATAATCCTGCATATTTTACGTGCTCAACTTGTCCTTCGATAACAGTTATAGGTAGCTCTCCTGTAGCCCATTCAAAAATTAAAGGATCAATAAATTTTGCAGCTTCTGGTGAAAGAACAGGAATAACTTTAGCTCCATGGCGCATTAATTTCCTGGATATTTGAGGAGCTAAGAAACAAGAAATAGAACTTGTAATGCAATGAATAATTACTTTTCCATCTAACTCACTACCTTCTGTACCTATAATGTCTTTTGAAGTGTGGGACATATATAGAGAAAAGTGTAATGGTAAAATAAACTTATTCTTTTCAGATAAAATTCATAGTGTGTTAAAATAATGCACACACGCATAGACTTTTAAATTATCGCGTTTTAAGTACGTTAGAACAAAAATCCAAGGGGATTTAGAAATGGCTAATATAAGTGAAAAATTAAATGAAGAATATAACATTCAAGTTAAAGAAGAACTTGAATCTGGTTATATTTATCTAGCAATGTCAGCTTGGTTTGCTGAAAGAACTTTGAACAATCTAGCTGCTTGGTTCAACAAGCAAGCTGAAGAAGAATTTGAACATGCTATGAAGTTTGTTAATTATATTCTAGATACTGGTGGTAAGGTTGAATATGCGGAATTAAAAAAACCTAAGGGAGATTTCAATAATATTTTAGAAATTCTTGAAGCTGCTTATGAACATGAGAAACACATCACTGGAAGAATTCATCATCTTTATGAAGTTGCTAATGATTTGAAAGAATACAGCGCTTTTCCAATGTTAAACTGGTTCTTAGATGAACAAATTGAGGAAGAAGAACAAACAGCTGCTCTTATTGATAAGTATAAAGGTTATGCCAACGATTTCAACTTCGATCATCATATTAAAAGAGAAGAGTAATCTTCTCGCTACTATTTTTTATTTTTATCAAATTTTAAGAAAAAAGTGTCTATTTTCTTCAAAAATCAAAAAAACCTTTTAATCATAGAGTTTTTTTATCTAGTGTGAAAGAAGAGAAAACTATTTTACTTGTAGGTCTTGGATCATTAGGGTCTGTTATCTATTCAAGGTTGGAAAGAAAAGACTACAAAGTGGTTTGTTTAACATCAGAAGAAGGCAGTAAGATTATTAGAAAACGAGGATTAGTTGTAGAATTAGTTGATGACCAAACTCCCTTTATGCATACTTGTGAAGTGTATAATGAACTTCCCGATCAGTATATCTTTAAGAATATAATAATAACAGCTAAATCATGGTTGAATAAATCTCTAGTAAACAAGCTTATTCCTCATTTAGAAGATTCAGCTTCAATACTTTTCTTCCAAAATGGTATCAATATAGAGCAACCATTTCTTAATTTTCAAAAGGGATGGAAACTTATTCGTGCTATTACATCCTTTGCAGCATTAAGAGAAGACCATAATCACGCAATAGAAGCAAGTCTTGGTGAGACAAGAATTGGAGGAATAAGTCTTGATGACCAAAAAGAAGTAGATTTCTGGAAAAAACTATTAGTAGAGATAGGTCTTCCAACTGACTCTTCTAAAAACATTGAAAAGGATGTTTGGCTTAAAGCAATTGTTAATTGCTCTATAGGAACATTAGGTGCAATTTCAGGTTTAAAGAACGGAGAAATTCTAAAAGAACCTTCACTTAATGCTCTTATAAGAAGAATAATTGAGGAAATTTTACCTTTAACTCCTAAAGAATTTATGATTAATTTTTATGAAGCATACAGTTTGATTGAAAATATTGTTGAACAGACTTCAAACCATAAATGTTCTATGCTTCAAGATATTGAGAGAGGTGCTAAAACAGAAATAGATACTCTAAATGGTGAAATAATAAAAATTGCAGTAGGTATGAATATCAAAACACCCGTTAACTCAACACTTGTGGAAATTGTAAAGAAAATATCTGAAGAGAATTATCCCAGAGAACTTGCAATACTAGACCTACGTTCAATTTACTAGGTGAAAAAATGACTAGCTATCGTGTTGCCTCTCATATAACAGGTTTTTTTTCTATTCACGATGAACATCCTGATCCTTTATTTAGAGGATCAAGAGGAGCTGGCTTTTCAATTTCTCGAGGAATAACAACACGAGTAGAATTTTCTGATGATAAGAAAAATCATTTTTACTTCAACAATAATGAAGTTTCTTCTGAAATTGCTAATGTAACTAATAATGTTCTCAAACAGTTTCTTATTTTATTGAAATTGGAAAAAGAAAGAGATTTTGGTATTTCAATATTTCATGAGTTTGATGTTCCTCTTTCTTGTGGATTTGGAGCAAGTGCTTCTGGAGCTCTTGGATGTTCTTTTGCTCTAAATGATTTATTGGGTATAAACTTAGAAGAGAAGACTCTATATGGTATTGCTCATATCGCAGAAATAAACGAAGGAGGAGGATTAGGTGATATTTTATCTCTCTATCAAGGAGGATGGGAATTTAGATCAAAGGAAGGTGCTCCCTTTATTGGACAAGCTGAAAATATAGTACAAAATGGATATAAAATTGCTACAGTTACCTTTGGAGAAATATCAACAAAATCAATTATTAAAAGCAAGGAATGGAAAGAAAAAATCAACGTTGTTGGGGATCATTTTGTAGATTGCATAGTTAATGAACCTTCTATTATTAATTTTGCAAAAATGTCAAAGGAATTTAGCTTAGGCACTCTATTAGTAACTCCTGATATAATAGAATTTTATGAAGAACTCTCAGCAGATGATGTCCTAGTTAGTCAAATTATGTTGGGGAATGGTGTTTTTATTCTATATGATAAACCATCCAATCTTCCAAAAATGGATAATCTAATAGAAGAAGAAATCTGTTTTAAAACTGTAAAAAAATTGTAAATTCTAATCGTATCTATATTCTTCTGATGGATATTTTGATTTTTTAACTTCTTCAATGTAAGTCTTCACTGCATTATGAATTATTTCTTGAGTCTTTACATAATGCTTGACAAACTTTGGTTTTGTTATATAACTTAAACCGATTAAATCATCAATGACTAAAACTTGTCCATCACAAAATTCTCCAGCTCCTATCCCGATTGTTGGTATAGATAATTCCTCTGTTATTTTCTTTCCTAGTTTCCAAGGAATAGCTTCTAAAACAATTCCAAAAACTCCTGCATCTTCCAATAACTTAGCATCTTTGAGAAGCCTTTCTTCATCTTTACTATCTCTTCCTTGAACTTTATATCCTCCATACATATTGATATAGGTTGGAGTCAGTCCTATGTGACCTAAAACAGGTATACCTATTGATTTAATGGCTAAGATGTCATCTATTCTCTCCTTTCCTCCCTCTAATTTTACTGCTTCACAACTTCCTTCCTGGACTAATTTTCCAGCATTTTTAGTCTCTTCTTCAACACTTACACCATATGATAAAAATGGCATATCTCCAATTACTAAAGCTCTTTTTGCACCTCGAGCTACAGCTTGAGTGTGTCTGATTGAATCTTCCAGAGTTACATTTAGTGTATTTTCATATCCTAGAATATTCATTCCTAAGGAATCTCCCACCAAAATCGAATCTATTCCAGCTTCATCTATTATTCGAGCTATTGGGTAAGTATATGCTGAAATCATAGAAATTTTTTCTCCTTCCTCCTTCATTCTAGTAAAATCCTTAACAGTAATTTTTTTATTCATTTTTTACTCACTTTGATTTTGATACGTCTATTTCAATTTCTTTGTAGGATCTTTTAAATTCCCTTTTGCCAATTTATTTAATCCTTTGGATATTTCTGATAATGTCTCTTTTAAAGAATTAAAGTTATTGAAATCAGCTAATATTTTCTTCAATACAATATTATCTTTCCCTCTGAGTCTTTTAGCTATTTCTATCATCTCAGGAAACGCTCTAATAAGATTATTTACAATAGTGATATTTGACCATAAAGCGGTTCTAGACAGAGGATTAAGATCAATAGAAATCACATTCTTTCCCATTTTTCTTAAAGCCATTGTTCTGTCTCCATCTTCAAGAGGTACCATGACAACATCTGCTGAAAAAATACCTCTTTTATCGACAATTCTTCTAAGATGAGATAATTCTGAAATATATGTATGATAAGTTGGGTCAATTCCTAGAATTTCAATGTCACCTGCTTCTTTTAGTACTTCTTCTATTGCTTTTTCTCTCTCAGCTTTTCGATAAAAGAGATTAATTTCTATAGATGCTCCAACTAATTCAGCTAATTCAACTGTTTCCTTAGAACATAAAGCTGCTACATTACCATTTACACTTATCACTGGTTTTTCAGCCAATAAAAGTAAAGCAACTGCAGCTTCTTGTTGTTTAAATGCAAAATCAGGAGTTTTTTCTCCAATAATATAATCAAAAGCTTCCCCTCTTCCATGAGCAATTAGTCCAGCTTCTGCAACTATACTATTATGCATTCCTTCAATTATTTTCTCTCTTACTTTTAGGGATTCTGCTCTCGGATGATCCTCTGGTACTGACATTAAACAATATTAGAAATGGTCATTTATATTTTTAATTTCTTTGAAGAGAAATTATATATCAATCTATTAGTTTTGCTTTCATTTATGAAAATTTAAATAACCTAGTGTATTGAGCAAGCATATGACCCAGAAAAAGCTATGGAGTAGAGTTAATCATACTGTAGGTTATATCCTCTATATATTCATCATAGCTTATTTTGTCTGGTCTTTAGTTAACATTATTGGAGATTTCAATAATGAATTGAATGCTGGTGGTCAAGTCTTAAACATAATAGCTCTCGTTGTTGAGGTTATTGGATTCTTTTTTGCATTATATTTTGCAATTCAGCTAATTGATGGAGTACTTAAGGTAGGGGAAGTACACTATGACTTGAAGAAAATTACAGGAAAAGCCAAAGTTAGTGTAATTGTCCCCATTCACAATGTTCAGCATCAAGTTTTAGAAGATACACTTATTGGTTTTAGTAAGCAATCATACACAAATTTTGAATTATGGGTAGCGGATGATAGTCCTAATGAGACGTTGAGAACTAAGTGTGAGGAAATAACTAACAAGCACAACTTTACCTATTATTATGAACCAAATGACAGATTTAAAGCTCATATGGTAAACATAGTTATACCAAAAACTGATGGAGAATTACTAGTTTTTTTTGATGTAGATCATATACCTGATAAAGATATTCTAACAAAATTTGTTGCGATAATGGAACAATATCCAGAATTTGCATTTATTCAAGCAAAATTTGGTTTTAGGAATGTAACCAATCTACTACATGTTTGGGAAGCTATGTCATTAATGCAGACTTTTTGTTCAGAAAATGCAAGAAGGAAAATAGGAACTGTACTTTACAGTGGTTCAACAGCTGTATTCAGAAGAGAAGATGGTTATCCTCTGCCTGAAGAACAAATGACAGAAGATTTTGATCATTCTATCAAGCTCATTATGGAAGGAAAAAAAGGCTATTTCTTAGATGAAATTGGATCACATTCTCTAGTGCCAGAAACTATGCCACATCAAATCAGTCAACTTTTCAGATGGTTTACTGGACAATCTGGTGCTATGTCTGATCATGCTGGAGGTTTAATAAAAAATGTACTTAAAAGGAAAATGAAATTCAGACAAGCAATCGATATTGTATTTTCTTCTCTCCTTGTTGTTGCTGCAACTTCATTTTATTTTCTTGGAATAATTTATACTGTTCTTTATTTCCTAAAAGTTCCATTAGTTAGAGCATGGTTCTTAGGACAATTATGGTTAATTGTTATTGTTTCTTTTACATTCATTATTTATTTTGCAACAATAACTGCTACTACACTATACTCTATGAAATCCGCTACTTTCCCATTGAAGCTTTGGCACATTCCTTTCTTCTTAACATTTGGAAGTCTTACAGCTCCATTTTATCTAATACCAGCTTTCAAAGGATTATTTGGAAAGAATAAAATGATACCTGGAAAAACACAATGGAATAAGAAAGTTCCACTATATGCTTGGGGATCATTTTTTTCAGTAATTGGATTATTTTTCCTCTGGTTAACTACAGATGCAGTAATCCAACAATTGTGTGCAAATAAACTAATCTCTTGTTATCACTCTCTTCCTTATGCTAACTTTTACTTTATGCTTTTTGGATTAGTTGGTTTAACTTTAGCGTTCTGCTTACCTTTTGTGTTTGCTACCTCAAAAATCTTTAAACCTCAAATCTATGAAGAAAAACATATCTATCATTAGAAATGGAAGAAATAAAACCATACTATTTGTTTTTTTGTGAGTGATTTGTTTTTTTCACAATAAGAATTCTGACAAATTGGAAGAGAGATAGTGTAAAAATTTTTATAGTTCTCAATATTCTTGGCTGTATGAAGATTAAAATTGTTACAGATTCACATGCTAGTCTACCTGCAGAACTAGTAAAAAAAGAAAAAATTGGTATTATAGAAAGCAAAGTATATCTTGAAGAGAAAGC
>JAEOTG010000048.1 GCA_016839985.1 Candidatus Heimdallarchaeota archaeon
AAATATAATCCTCATATCACTCGCCCCGAGCGCTCGTTCCGCTTCTACAAAATCTTGTTCTTTCAGTGAGAAGAAGTTTGACCGAATAATGAGTGCCGTACCTCCCCAACCTATCAGGGAGAAGAATATTACTACAACCGCGTACTTCCCACCCGGTATTTTGACATCCTCAATCAATACGATGATGAAGATCATCAGTATAAATCCAGGCATTGAATAGAGTAATTCTATAACTCTTTGCAGTATGTCATCTATAGCTCCTCCATAGAAACCCGCAATTGATCCCAAAAACGTACCAATAATTACCGTCGTCATTTGTCCAATAAATCCTAGAGCTAAAGAAACTGTTGCACCAAAGAATACTCTGGATAACATGTCTTGACCATTTGCATCAGTACCAAATGGGTATTTGAATGACGGAGGTAATTTGGCGTTTGTGTGATCCATATATCTTGGGTGTTGGAATAAAACTATAGGATTTTCTATGTCCATCCCTGGGAACCATAACTCGATATAAAGATTATTGCGACTTCCATGAAAAAGAGGATGAGGATTCCCATATATAAATCCCTGTGCGGTTAACCAATTATCGAAGGTGAGTAAAATCCAAGAAACAAAAGCCATAGCGATAAGGAATAAAACGATATAAAATCCTAACATTCCCATTTTATCTTTCTTGATACGACGCCAAACAATACTCCATTGGCCAGCACCTTTCATTGTTTCAATTTCTCTAAGTGTTTTCTCATCGAGAAGAAATTCTTCTGCAGGTAATTCTTCTTTATCTATTGTTGCCATGTTAAAACCTCATTAATATTTAATCCTCGGATCTATAAACACATACGTGATGTCCGTAAGTAAACGAGCCACTAAGAATAAAAATGGGAAGATCGTATTCGTAGCCATCATGAGGGGATAATCTCTAAAAAGTGCTCCTTCTAGAAAAACTGTTCCTAGTCCTGGCCATCCGAAGACTCTTTCTACCATAACCGATCCAGCTAGTAATCCTGGTAGTGAATTTCCAATAATTGTTACAATTGGTAACAACCCGTTTCTGAATGCATGTTTGTATATAACTGCCCTTCTATCTAATCCTTTTGCTTTTGCTGTTGTTACATAATCCTGTCTTAGTATTTCTAGCAATTGTGATCTTACTAATCTTGCCATGAATACTAGCCCTCCTAATGTCAACGCAAGTGTTGGTAGGATTAGATATTTGTAGAAACTTCCGTTGAGAATTAAGGGTGTTTCAAATGCATCCTTATTTGCAACTCCAGTGAATTTGAACATATAGAATGACATCAACATTAACAGTTTAGCAAGCCAGAAAAGTGGCATCGAATATCCAAGTAGCATTGCTACTGTTAGACTTCTATCCCAGATGGAGTTTTGTCTTGTTGCTGATACTACTCCTATAGCAGTAGCTAGTACTAACGAGAAAATAAACGATAATATGTTAAGAGTTATTGTATATACTGCTCTATCCGCTATTATCTGAGATATTGGCATTCCTTGTCCCGCTTGTTGATAATACCAGCTTCTTCCAAAGTCAAAATGTAATAAATTGTTAACAAAATCTACATATCGTTCAAACCAAGGAACTGTGTATAGATCTTTATCTAATAGACCCATTTCTATAGCTTCCTTGTTATACGCTGAATTGTAACATTCTATAGTTTGACACTGAATTAACCCTATTCTAATAATAACAGGATCACCTGGACTGATATTTATAAGAGTGAAGTTCATTAAGGTGATACCTAGCATAACAGGAATAATATAAATGGTTCTTCTTACTATGAATCCTCTAAGAGACATATTTTAAACTCCGCGAAGCTTTATTACGCCAATATGGCATAATATAGTTATTCAATTCATTTTTCTATGCCTTTATAAGATTTATCTTCTTTTCAGACGATAAATATATATAGGAAAAGAAATTTGGTATTTTTCCATTTTTGTCTGATTCAACGTTTTTTTAAAGAATGAGGCTATTTTACTCTCTTCTCTAGTTTTCTTTATCTAAAATAGGTTCTTCATTTATTTGATCAAAAGTAATCTTCCCATCATGCATATGAAGTGTTCGAAGAGCTCTTTTAGCTGCTGAAAGATCATGTGTAACAAGTATTATCGAAGTTCCCTTTTCATCATTAAGATCTTTGAACAAATCAAGCACCGTTTGTCCAGTTTTTGTGTCAAGGTTTCCCGTAGGTTCGTCTGCCAGAAGCAAAATAGGCTCATTAACCAAAGCTCTCATTATTGACACTCTTTGTCTTTCTCCTGAACTCAATTCTTCTGGAAATTTACCTTGCAAATATTCAATATCGAATTCTTTAAAAATTTCACTAACTCTTTTTTGTCTGGTTTCATAAGGAATTGAATCAAATATTAAGGGAAGCTCAACATTTTCAAATCCAGTAAGTCCCTCAACTAGATTGAAAAATTGAAACACAAAACCTAAATTTTTTCTTCTAAAATTAGTTAATTCCTCTGTAGAGAAAGCACTTAAATCTGTTCCATTTATAATGATTTTTCCTTCAGTTGGAACTTCTAAAGTACCAATTAAGTTTAGTAATGTAGTTTTACCTGAACCACTAGGTCCAACAACCGATGTAAACTCTCCTTTTTGAAAACTAACAGAAACGCCATTCACTGCAAGAACTTGACTATTTCCAACTGTGAATGTTTTTGAGAGATCCTTACACCTAACTAGTTCTTCTTTCATCTAAATCATTAAAAAATAAAGCACTAATAAATGTGTTTAAAGGATAAATATTTCTCTTCCTTCAGATATATGCTTCTCTAAAATAATGAAGGTTTAAGGAAAGTTATCTCATCAGTAGAACTAATATAGAGTATCTTTCCTTCCACTTTTTTATCATCTTGTTTAGCTGAAAAATAATAAATTAAAGACGGAATGTAAATGACATGTATTGTGATATTTTCTATTTCAGTTGTAACAGCTTTAAGAATTTCCAGAATATCTTCTCCGTCCACATCCTCTGTAATTTCCTTCAATTTTTCTTTTATTCTTGAGCTGTATTTTTCTATAAAAATTTCATTAGCTTGTTTCTCATTTTCACTTGAGATTATCCCCAACCATGTTTCATAAGTTTCTTCTAGTTTCTTTACTTCATTGATTCTCTTCTGAAGTGTATCTTTTTCTTTCTGAAATTCTCTTAATTGTTTCACTAGTTTTTCTTTATCTTCCCTAGATACATCCTTCCCTCTCTTTTCTTCAATTTTATATCTTTTAGTTTTTGCATCAATTGACTTTTGGTTTTTCTTTAATTTCAGATATTGAATCTGTGTTTCTTTATTGCTGGCAATTTGTCTCTCTTGCATATTTTTTACTTGAATTTTCAGTTTTTCAATTGCTTCTAGATATTGACGTTTATCTCGCCAAAATATTCCTTTTTCATCTATCTCCTTTTCTAGTTTTTTTAATTGTTCTGAAATTTCAGTATTATAATATTTCAAATCTTCTATTTTCTTTTCATATTCTCCTATAAATTCTTGAATTATTGTATGATCTAATTCCAATAATTCATATTCAGTAGCCTGCTGCTTATTCAAATTCTCCTTTGCTTTCTCGTTTAGAAGTTGAACTAATTTCAATTGAAATTTATTAAAAGTCTGATTCCATATTTTTGTTTCTTCTGGTGATAAATTTGTATCATTATTCGCTCTAGCAGATAATAATTTTAATTGTTTAAGATTTCCTGTTATGAAGAAAGGAAGGTCAATTCCATCAACCTCGAGTTGTAAAGAAGCATCATACTTTCCATTTAGTTTACATAATACAAATGGAACACCTAGAATTTTTGATTTTTCGACTTTAATCTTTTCTAGGGAATGAAACTTTGTTTTTACAACATCTACAATCTTATCAGCAGATAATTCTTTGAATAAATAATAAAAATCTGAAATTTGAACTTCAGCATCAGAGTAGTATTTAATTAGTTCTTCTTCAATAATCAAAATGCTTTGAATTTTCTTTTTTTTCTGTTTTATTTTTGTTTCTTTTTCAGTTTCTATAGTTTGTATCTCTAAATCCTGTGCTTGTTTTTGAACGTCTTCAAGTTCACTCTCTTTCTTCTCTGAAATGGTTTCTAATTCTTCTTGAGGTTCTGTAATCTTTGTATCCTCGACATCAATCTTCTGTTTAGCTGTATCTGGAGTTTCTTCCACAATTTTCTCTAATCTCTTAACTAGCTCAAGAAAACTGGTAAAAGATTGAGGTTCATCAGGAGCGTCATCAGTCATTTATAATAACCATAGTACAATCTCTATTCTTATTATTTAAACTGCTCGAAACGAAGTTCTTGATTCTATTAAAATTTAGACTAACTTAGTAAATTTTTGAGGTCTTCTTTCTTCTCTTAAAAATATCTAGGTATTGCCGAATTATATAAAGAATAATTCAGAGAAAAACTAGGTGAGTATTATTTCTATGAAGAAGTGTCCTATTTGTTATTCCATTTTACCTCCTAAAGTGGTTTTTTGTCCGGTGTGTGGCACAGAGCTACAAACACAAGTCAGTGAGTCTATAAATGTAGTACATACACCAGTTAGCGATCCTGTAAGAAAACCTTTCTTTGGAGATGAACCAATAGAAACAGCGATGAAAAAGACTGATATAATAGTAGATGGCACACAATACGCTTGGAAAGTATCTGATACAATGATTCCATTTCAAATGAAAGGACAAGTTAAGTATAGTGATGATTTCTCTCTTTCACGTTTTAAATTACGATTTATGAAACAAATGAAAATATCTGATTTAGCAATAATTAGTTCTCTTAGCCTTTTTACCGCATTCTTATTGATTTTTCAAATAAGCCTTGTTAGTTTACTGATTTTTTATGAATCTATCTCATTTCTGGTTTCATTATCGTTAGTAATAGTCTCTTTAACAATATCTTCGCTAGCTCTTTTCATATTAAATCAGAAAATTGCAAAGATTATTGCAGAAAAAAATGAGATAAAATTAAGTAGTACCAAAAAAAATCTTTTACCTTTTCTGTTTATTCATGGATTACACTTAATCATGGTTGTGTTAGTATCTGGAATTATATTCTTCATGATAAAAGGTTCTCTATTAAGTGAAACACTTCCTCCTTCGATCTATGCATTTGCTTTCCTTTTAATACTGATTCTATCTCTCATATCTCCAACTTTCCGAATTGCCAAAATTCTTGCATCAGTAAGAGATTCAGGTGTTTTTCAGAATTTATATGATTCAATACAATTTCCTAAAATTAGTATAAAAAGAAATCTAGAAATTTCTATTCTTACATTTCTTATACCTCTTTCAATAATACTCGCTAGTTTAAATCCTCTATTAAATTTTGTAGGAAACATCTTTAATTCTTCAAGTTACAACCCTCTAACTAGCGTTGATATTTTCATTTTTACTTCAGTATTAATAATAATAGCAGTTTGTTTCGCTTTCTTTAGTTTAAATGATATTACAGCAACTCTCCATTATGAAAAAATTATCCAACAGTATATCGATCCTCCAAGTCTGGAATGGATAAATAGTCACCAAGACGATTTAGGCTCTGATTATAGAATTCAATCAATAAATCCTAATGATGAATTTCAAGAAAAATCGTTATCAAATAGAGAAAGAAGATGTCCTACATGTTCAGCAGTTATAGTTGAAGGAGCAGAATTTTGTACAGATTGTGGAAAAAAAGTAGTAATTTGATTAGAATTAACCCAATTTTTCAACTATTTTTTTAATTATTTTCTGAATAGTTTCTAATTTATTTTCTATCTTTTCAACCTTTGATGATAATTCGATGAATTCTTCTTTAGAGACAAAATTCCCACTTGCTACTTCTGTTATTTTCTCTGTTTTTCTTATGTCGATTATACCTTCTGGTATTTCGGGTTCTACTAAATCTTTTACATTGTTAGATTTTAGTAACTTGAAAGACAAAAATTCAAACGTTTCTTGTATGTTCTGACCTGTTTTGGCACTTGTTTCACAATAATAGAAGCGAATACCTGTTTCAGTACCTAAACGATTACAAAACTCAAGAGCCATATCTCTCGATACTCTTCTCTCATCTATTAGATCTATCTTATTTGCTATAATAAAATAAGCAAGTATACTATTATCAGATTCTTTAATTGCTTCATCTATCCAATTTTTTAAATTAGTCATTGTTTTGGGATCTTGGCAATCATATACCATTAATCCAGCTGTTGCTCCTTTGTAAAAAGTACCTCTTACTGCTTGATAGCTTTCTTGGCCTGCTAA
>JAEOTG010000354.1 GCA_016839985.1 Candidatus Heimdallarchaeota archaeon
CGAGTGATACAACAATTAAAACTAGTCCTACCCCTCCCAATATAAGGGCAGTAATAGTTTTGCTTTTCATAGAAGTAATTTTACAGTCTATTATATAATGCCTTCTAATTAAATTGTAAGGAAAAAAAAGATTTTAGTCTTCCTTCATTGTTTTCCTTGCTTGTAAGTACTCTGCTGCGCTAATCGCTGCTATTGTTGCTAAACCTACTGAAGTTGTTATTTGGCGACTAAGAGGATTTTTAATTTTTGAAGTGACATCACCTGCAGCAAAGATGCCTGGAATGTTAGTTTTGCAATCATCATCTGTTTTGATCAAGTCCTCCTCCAATTCAACTCCAAGTGCAATAGCTAGTTCATTATTTGGGAGAGAACCAATTTCAGCAAAAATACCATCAGCTTTTAAAGAAGTACCATCACTAAAGAGAATTTCTTCGACTGTATTTGTACCTTTAATCTCAGATATTTGTTTATTGAATAGTATCTCAATATTGTCCCTTTGTTCTTCTCTATCAATGTAGATACGCTCACATTTAAGATAATCAGATCTGGAAATCCAATAAATCTTCTTAGCTCCAACATCACTTAAAGCTAGGGTTCCAGTTGCTGCAGCATCTCCAGAACCGGCAACAACAACAGTTTTTTCCTTGAAAAATGGTGCATCACATGTAGCACAATAACTTACTCCACGACCAATGAAATCCTTCTCGCCAGGAACATCTAGTTCCTTATGTCTTCCTCCAGTTGCTAAAATTAATGCTTTTACAAGATAATTACCCATATCACTTTTGATGAGGAATTTGTTACCTTCTGCTTTCTCGATGGCAGAAATTTCACCATAAACGATTTTTGTTCCAAATTTCTCTGCTTGAGCTCTCATTTTATCTGTTAAATCGATACCAGAGATATTCTCAAAACCAGGATAATTTTCTATTTCTAATGCTAAACCCATCGCTCCTCCGTAATCTTTTCCAATACATGCTACTGAAATTGCAGCTCTTGAAGCATATAATGCAGCTGTTAAACCTGCAGGACCATGACCTACTATTCCAAGTTCTAATTCATGTGTTTCAGAGCTTTCATCTACTTCATCTTTGGGAGTTAATATTAACATTCAAACCACCTTTAATTCTCAAGTCAACTATTACAGTGCTTTATTTTAATTTTATCCTCTTTCAAAAAAAAGTTCTTTTCTTAAACTTTCTTTCTTGTAAGTTCCTTTTCACTGTAATATCTTAAGATGGATAGAGCAGAAAAAGCTAGTCCAATAAGTAAAAGCACTAAACAACCTAATACTATTGTTGAGGCTTGAAATTCCATTGTAGTTAAGTTTACAGCTAGCATGAAAATATTATAAGGTTGGAACTCATCAAACATTAGAAGGGAGGAAACAATTGTAATTAAAAACACAATCCCAGCAGCTATAGCTCCTGCAGATATCTGACTTTTTGCAATGGTTGATATGAACATCCCAATACTTGTGAATGTGAATAACGTAATTGCATAAACAAGCATAGATAAGATAAATGAAACAATATCTGGTAAACCAATTAATCCCCAAGTGCTAAAATAAAGGACAATCGCTGCTACAATAGTTCCTACTAAAACCAATAAATATCTAGTTATGAGTTTTGTTAGGATTACTGAAATAGGATTAATAGGTTTTGTTTGAATTAGTACTAAGGTATTATGCTCTCTTTCTCCAGCTACAGCATCTGCACAAAGAATAACTGCAATGATTGAAATCACACTAGTAGCACTATTCACAAAACTTTGAATTGACATTTCTGGTGTTACTTCTGGCATAAAGCCTTCTAAATACTCTGCAAGATTGGGAAGTACTTTTAGCATACCAACAGTCAAAAATCCAAACAAAGCTAATCCTATTGAAAGTGGTATTATCTTACCCTTGATATATTTCCATTCTTTCAGAATGAGAGCTCTAGTGGGGATAGATGGAAAACTTCTCATGATGCATTCACCAACCGAGTAAAAATCTGATCTAAATCTGGTACATTGGGACCAAAGGAAGATATTACAAACTCCTCCATCATCTTTGCTATTGCTGTATTTAGCTTTTCTACAGCTTCAGTTTGAAAAATAATAGAATCTCCTTTAATTTTCACATTATCTATAAAATCAAGCTTCTCTAAATACTTCTTAGCTTCTTCTAAGTTACTTTTTGTTGTGATGTAATAGGAATTATCAGTCATTCTGGATAAAATTGAATCAGGATGATCATCAACGATCAAATCCCCTTCTTTAAGAACAAAAATTCTTTCGCATAAACTCCATATATCAGATAATATGTGACTTGAAAAAAGAACAATCTTATCTTCTGCTGTTTTTCTCATTATTTGTGCTAATTGTTCTCTATTGATTGGATCTAAACCTGAAAGGCTTTCATCTAATATTAGAATTTCTGGATTGTGTAAGAGAACACTTGCAAAAAGAAGCAACCTTCTTTGACCTGTAGAAAGATACCTAACTATTTTGTTAGGGGAAAAGTCTATCCCAACATATTTTACAACCTCATTTACTCGTTTCTTTCTCTGATCCTTTGATAAACCATGCATTCCTGCCATAATGTGTAAAAAATCTTTAGCTGTTAATTTATCATACAATCCTGAATCCTCGGGTAAAAATCCTATTTTACTTCTTATTGTTAGATTTTTAGTGTTAACTTCTGTATTATCGATAAAAACATCTCCCTCCGTAGGAACCAAAAGACTGGAAATACACTTGAGCAGTGTTGTTTTTCCTGCTGCATTTGGACCAATTAATCCGTACAATCCGGGTTTTTCTATTGTAAATGATACTTCATTTAGAGCTCTGACATCTTTGAAATCTTTAGTTAAGTTATTAACCTTAATCCCATGTCTCTTCATCTTTTATCGTCTCTTTAGGCATTCTTCCAACTAACAAATACATTAACCATCCAAATGTATTAACTACCCATATAACTATTAACCAACTAATCCTATTAGCCTTTTCTCTTTTTTCCCATGAATTTACTAAATTTATTGTTGAAAATACCTTAAATGCTGTATCAACGAAAACAAAAGGAAGCACAATTGCTAGCAATGTTCCAGTATCCATATCTTATCACACCTTCTATCTGTGAATCTAGACTGATCTTTTATATATAAACCTTAACAAATGGTTTAATTGTAACACCGAATCATTTAATCATTACAATGCTTAAGATAAACATTGATTCATTTAATATTCGTATTTTCTATAAGGTGTGTGTCTGTTTCTAATATATTAGCTGTTCATTTAATTCATCAATATATTTCGGTTTATCAATTAAACTAAATTGTTTCAACTATGTTTATAATAGTTTTTTATATATTTATTCTGAATCCAATGTTCCAGAAAGTGAGAAATCTAACTGTAGAATCCTTTCGATTATTAAAGGATTTAAATTTAAATCTAAAGCTTTACTTTGGAACTTGGGCTGTAACTTCTTTAGTTCAAACTCCTCTATACCTCAGTACTTTCTTCTTAATTGGTCTATGGGTACCAGATGAAGCAAAAAGGAATACTTCTATTGGTCTAATTTTCGGTTTATCAAGTATTATAGGAGTTGTAGGATTAATAATCTCTGGTATCTTTTCTGACAGATGGCGTAGAGATGCTTTCATCTGGATGGGAATTGCTCTATATATTGGTGCAATGATTTACTATTTATTCGCATCAAGAATAGCCGATCTTTATGTTATCTCAATATCTCAATCAATTGCTGGAGCATTAATGATGCCAGCTGGAGCTGCTATGGTTGCGGACTGTACAGCAAAAGGTA
>JAEOTG010000355.1 GCA_016839985.1 Candidatus Heimdallarchaeota archaeon
AAAATGATAGATTTGAACTATAAACCTTCAAAAGACAAGATTGAAGTGACTTTGTTCAAGCATTTCTTTTGCCCTGTAGGAGTTTATATGTATCAAATAATAAAGGAAATTGCTCAAAGCTTCAGAGATAAAGTTAAACTAGTAGAAATAGAAACAAATCCAGAGACGATAAGAAAGTATGGAACATCTGAACCCCTAATAAATGGAAAACTTAAATTTTATGGACCAGCTTCAGCGGAAGATGTGAAAAAAGCAATTCAAGAAGAAATCGAACTATTCAAAAAATAAAACAGAGTATTTTCAGAAAAAAAAAGAAAAAAAAAGAAAAAAGGTGATCCTAGTAAAATAGCATTACTAGACATAAGCCATCTTAATATACATGAAAGGATTTATTTTCCTTTCTGGAATTTTTAATTTTTGCAGACAATTGTTCTAATAAAAACAATAATGTCTCATCCTCAATTTCTTCAGAAAGTATTAATTCTTTAATAAATTCATAAACAAGAATTACTCGACTTTTTTGTTCTGTGCTAACTGTCATTTGTTCACCTCTGAAGAATAAAAAAAGAGATTAGAGAGATCCGCGATGTAGAGCTATTTTACTTATCGCTTTATCTCTATCTCTTCGAAATTCTTGTGTGAGGATATTAGTCCTATAAGCTTGAAATTCTTTGGAGTTTTTTTGTTCTCTTTCTTCTCTATAAATAAATTCTGATAGTTGGTTGAGCAACTTCAGGATATTTTCCTCTTTAGCGAACTCAAACCTGTATAACTCCTTAAGGGCGTTATAGCTCTTGAGTAGATGGTTCTTATTTTCTATTATTTGTGCCATAATATCACCTCTTTTAGATCATGCTAGACCATAGAAATGAACTACTGTGTAGTACTATCAGAGTTTTAGGTCTGTTTTTCTCCTTTTCCAACTCTTTCTTTGGTTTGTGTTCTATACTCTTGGTCAATTTGATCACTTATTTTTCTTTTTTCTGAGCAAATTTTACTTTTTAAGTTTATGTTCTTATGCTCTGAGAACACTATCGCAGTAAATGTTTATAAACATTTCGCATACTGAGAATAATTTCTTTATTTTGAAGTCAAAAATAAATACCAATATAGTTAACTAAAGGATTTCAAGATTATAATGAGAAAATAAAATATGAAAAGAAAGTTATTTTTTGAAAATTTCTTTTACTTCTTTTTCATAAATAGAAGGATTGAGTAGTAATAATAAAATTCCTGCAACATGGTTAATCCTGCTTGTTTCATAGGAAGAGCTATTTCTTAAAATCTCACTCACTTCTTCACTATTTTTTTCGAAGATATCAGATAATTCATCAAAAATATGTTGATCAACATCACTCATTACTTTTTTAATACTTTCTTTTGTTTGTTTTGGAAGTCCTTCTTTTAAGCTAACAATTCTTGCTGCTCCTTCAAGAACTCGCTGGCAAAAGTCACATTCCCAGAGATCTTCAGGAACATGAGAAGGATAAAAAATACTAGCTGTTCTGCTATATAGTACTCTTGTTGCATTTTGATCTTTCAATAACTGTTGTCCTGCATTCATAACCAATCCTGCTTTTTCTAGAAATTTCAAATAACGATAAAGTGTTTTCGCGGACTTAGGACTTTTCGCGATTTTATTGTATTTATCTTCTAGCTCTTCAACAGTTAATGGACCTTCTTTCAATGCATTTAATATTGGTTCATATTTTGGATGTCGCAGAAGCTCATAAATTTTGAATTTTTCATCTTCAATTTCAATTGTTTTTTGGTTATCTATAACTAAAACTCCTTCCGGATTTTGTGAGATTACATTATCAATAACAGACATTATATTTCCTCATTTCACGCTCTCTAAATAGAATTGATATTTAACATTTATTAATCTTTCCATCTACTGAGTTAATCGTCTCAAAAAAATATCTAACGAAAAACATTTGTTAAATTTTTTCATTGTTTCTCTAGAGAATCATAAATTTCTTTTAGTATTTCTCCTTCTTTATCCCAATTGAGTTTTTCAATGAATGTTTTGTATGAGTGTTTCTTAGCTTCATCTAGTTGTTTCTTTTTGTATTTTTCAAAAACAATCAAGATTTTTTCTTTAATTTCCTTCACATCTCTAGGTCTAACAAAGAAAGCGAAATTATTATTCTTTGGAAATTGATTCTTAATACTATCAACATCAGAACAGATTATTAGATTTCCAGTTGCTAAATAATCGAATACTCTATTTGGACTGCAAAACTCTTTGTGTTTGCTGTATGCTGGTTGTAAAAGACATAATCCTAGTTCTGTTTCTTTCATTATCGCAAGGGCATCATAGTAGTTTGTCCAACCAAGGAAAACAAAATAATCTTCTAAGTTATTATCAGATGCTCTCTTCTTCATAGGTTCTAGTTCTTGTCCTGATCCTATTATGATAAATTCTATTTTTGAAGATTCAACTGTTTCAGATATTTCTTTCACAGCTTCTACTAGAATATCATACCCATAATTTGGATAAACTGTTCCCCAGGCAACAACACTTAATTTTGTCTTATTTGGTTTAAATTCTGGTTTACTTTGATTTGAAAGATTAATATCTATTAAAGAAGGATAATTATGAATAAATGATATATCTATTCCAGGATGTTTTTTGAGCATTTCTTCTCCAATCCCCTCAACTGTAGTAATAACATGATGAACATGTTTTATGTAAATTTTTTCTAACCAATTAAATGCTATAAGACCAATTATACCATAGGTTTCTGACATCATTTCTGGAAAAAGCTCATGTGAATCATATATGTGAAACTTTGCTTTTTTCTTGAATTTCTTAACCAAAGGAAGAACATTCAAGTCATGATAGTGGATGACATCATATTGTCTTTTCTCTTTTTTGAAGATTTTTTTTACACCCTTCCAGAATTCAAGATACTTGAAAATTCCGCTTTTTCGTACATCGATTCTATCAATTTTATAAGAACTATCTCCGGTTTTGACAATTTCTGACAAAGGAATCTCTTTCTTATTAGGGAATGCTGTACCTATTACCTCAATCTCATGTCCAACTTCTAATAGAGTTCTGATCTCCTTTTCCACTCTAATATCAGGTTTCACTGTACTCAAAACTATCATACAGATTTTCATTTTTTCAACTCTGTAAGGTGTATAGTATTTTCTGATTTTTCAAACACTAAAATTCAACCTATTATTATAAATTATAAACTCTTTCATTAAGTTTTAATCCTCTGAAAAAGATACTATTAGTAATTCCTTTTGTATATACTTACATATCTTGATCTATACTCCTCTTCCTCTAATTCTTCTCCCCTCTTTGGCCACATATATGCTTCAAGTTCAGTTCCACATCGTCCACAAACAATCTTGTTTTGCTCAGGATAACCTTTGTCATCATAGATGAACTCGATTTTTATTGAATGATCGCAAATGTAATCTAAATCACAATATTCACAACGATAGTAATCATAGTTGTTCTTAACAGTAGGTTTTAAGATTCTTACAGGACAGTAATAAGCGTTAACAGCCGTCTTACAATCACAAACGAGATGAGAAGCAATTTCCATTTGACCATTAAGCCTAGAAACTAGTACTATATATATTTACCTCAAACTGGGTAAATGTAAGGCAATTTATAATTTTCACATCTAAATTAACTACAAATTAAAAATAAGAAATGAAATATTTGCAAGCTTATTTAAGGCAAGCTTTAATTTCATCTTTGAATTCTTCTACATTTATCATTAAGTAAAGAGTTTTGAATATCTCCAATATTTTGTTTGATTCCTTAAAACTACAATCTTTTATTACTTCTTTTACTTCATCTTCATATTGCTCGAATAATCTGATTTGTTCATCTTCATAATACATGTCTATTGAAGACATTAGATTTGCTAAACAATCCCCATCAGGAGGATCGATTTTCATTGATAAACCTATGAGTTTTGCTACTTTTGATAGTGTTTTTTTGCATTCCTCACACTTCCAGGTATCATCTGACTGTTGTCTCAAAAGAAACATCTTTGCGCTTCTAGAGTACAAAGATTCAGTTGCAGTTTGACCAAAAATTACTCTTTTCCCTGATTCAACAACTATTCCTGCATCAGTGAGTTCTTTTATGTATCTGTAAATTGTTTTATCTGACTTTTGTGCACTTTCCATTTTATGAGAGTAAGTTCTTTTTTTTATCATTTTTTTATCTGTTTCAGATAATTTTTCTGCACTAAGTATTCTGTCGATTTTCGTCTTAGTGAATATTTGTTTGAATCTATCTTTTTCAGGAATTTCTTCTTTTTTCTTTTCTTGTTCTTTAACCTTGAGTTCCTCCCAAGAAGAGATTTTTGTAAGAAGTTGCTTTAAACTTTCTTTCTCTGTTGGAATCTCCCATTCCCCAATTTTTTCTTTTAATTTGGAACTTTCCTTTTTTTCAATTAGTTCATTAGACTTTTTAGTAATCTCCCTAACTGTCATAGGTCCCTCTCTCAAAATTGCTAAAACGGGCCAGTAACCTGGATCATAGAACATATCAACTTTGTCTCTTTCCTTTATGATTTCTATAGTATTTTGTTCAAAATCTTCGTTTGGAATGTCTTTATGTCCCATTTCCTTTCCTCTAGTTTTATTTTCTATTTTAAAATAACTCTTCACGCAGATATAAAGATTTCGCTTTAACTAAGATTTTATTCTCATATATAACGGATTTAATTCTCAACATACGTAATGTTTAAATATTCCTCTGCAATAATGTTCTCAGAGCCTGAGAAAAAGGTCTCTCAAACAGCATAATGAGGTATAAAAAATGGCAATAAAAGTTGAACACAGAGTAGAGTTGTTTAATAACTTTAACGCTCTAAAGGAATTGTTTAATTATGAATTTATTGAAGAAGAGGATCTGAACCATCTCTTAGAACAATTAGCCGAAAACATGTATAATTATAATCTTTCAAAAGATTATTCACCTGATTACGATCACTATCACAATCATAAACTTCGAGAACAGCTCAGCAAGGAAAGAAACAAAGCTCTTTCAAGCTTAGCATTACTAAAAGGTTCTTTTCTTTAACATTCATTTTTTTTAATTATCTTCCTTTAGTCACAAGTTGTACTCACAATGTGTGAGCAATGCATTATAAAGTCCAAATCAAGAGTAAAACAAGTGGTAAAGATGTCGAAAAGAATAGAACAAAAAGAGGTATTCATAAAATCATTCAAGAATCTAAAGAATCTGTATAATTTTGATTTCATAGAAGAAGAACAGTTATCAAAAATCATTAACCAGATTGCAGAAGTATTATTTGAAGGAGAGACAAAATCCCAAAATAATCATTCAATTCAAATTTACAATAATGATATACTTGAGAGACAACTCCGCAGAGAAAGAGATCATGCAATAAATATGATTACATTGCATAAAGGATCTCTTCTCTAATCTCTCCTTTTCATGATGAGACACGCTTTTTTCTTCTTTTTTTTTTTCTTATAAAATTTTTATTCCGAACTTGAGTAATCTTTAAATCCTTACATCTATATGATGTTATTTGTAAATAGTTCGGTGATTTAAATGCCTAAGAAAAAAAGTACAGAAGAAGTCTTTCAAGATTTGAAGAATTTGGAAAAGAAAGTTAGTACTTTAGAAAAATTCTTCAATGATGAGAAAAAACAAAAAGATTCACGCTTAGAAAAACTAGATGGTTCAATGAAGAGCTTGAAAATTGAAGTTCAGTCTTT
>JAEOTG010000356.1 GCA_016839985.1 Candidatus Heimdallarchaeota archaeon
GTATTTCAGTTTTCAAGAAAACATTAGCAAAATTATTTCTTATTTAGCAAAACATCCAAAAATTGATTCTTCAAGAATTGGTTTATTTGGTGAGAGTTTTGGGGGAGCTATGGCTTTGTGCCATGCAACAAGAGATACAAGAATTCGATGTATAGCTTTACGTTCTCCCATTTATGATACAGAGAAAATACCTAGAATGAAGATTTTTGATGGACTAACACAGATGTGGCAAAGAGACAAACAGATGAGATTACCGAAAGTTAATCTGAAAAAGGAATTTCAAGACCAAACACAGCATTACAATCCTATGAAGCAAGCTTCCTTTTTAGAAATTCCCATTAGGGTTATAACAGGAGATAAGGACGAAATATTACCAGAAAAACAGATTAAAAGGATGTATGATAAAATTCCTTCAAGTTTGGATAAGGACTTCAAGATAGTTGAAGGAGCAAATCATAATTTCTCCAATAAAAAACACTTTGAAGATATGAAAAACTACATAATCAATTTTTTCAGTGAAACTTTGTAAACTACTTTCTAGCAAGTTCTAGCAATGTTTGATCTTGATTGACATTTTCATCTTCCTTGACAAAAACTCTCAACACTTTTCCTTTAAATGGAGAAAAAATTCTATTTCTCATTTTCATTGCTTCAAGAATTATTAATTCTTGATTTTTCTTAACTGATGCCCCCTCTTTTACTAACACTTTGTTTATTTTTCCTGGAATTGGAGCTTGAATTTTTATTTCTTTTTTATAATGATTATTATCAGTAATTGATTTCTTTTCTATATGAGGTCTGACTGATAAAGAAGAGATCTCTCCGTCAACAAGTATCTTATCACCAGCAATCTCTATAGTAAAAGGATGACCATCAACATCCACTTTGTAAACATTCTCTATTTTTTGTGAAACGGTTGAAGAAAAAACTTTACCATCAATTTCTATATTACCATTTTTCAGCAGCTCTACAATATATTCAGTTCCTTTAAAATTAACCTTTTTCTTCATTGCTCATTCTCCTCAGTGTTTTGAAAAGCTCATGGGTATTTTCGTTGCTGCTCTATTTTGCTCTGTTCTTTCCATCTATTTGCTTCAAATGCACGTTTTTCTCTATTCATAATTAGAGGATTCCTTTGTTCCTTGTTTAAATCATGAATCTTGAAAGCTGCAGCTAATTTCATTTTTTCATAATGAGAGATAATTTCTTGGATTTTTTGCATCTCAAGAAAGTCTGTAGTTATTCTTCTAGAATGAAATTCGGAGTTTTCTAAAATAGCTTGATGAAGAGGGATATTAGTTGTTATACCTGAAATTGTTAGTTCTTGAAGAGCTAATCGGGATCTTTCAATAGTTTCTTCTCTATTTTCTCCCCAGATGATTAGTTTTCCAACTAGAGAATCAAAGCAATTTGGTAATTTGTAGGAGTTGTAAAGATAAGTATCAAATCTTACGTTATTTCCTCCAGGAATTGTTAAATTAGTCACCGTACCAGATTGTGGATAGAATGATTTGAGAGGATCCTCTGCGTTAATTCTAAACTCTATTGCATGTCCTCTATATTTGATATCCTCTTGTTTAAGTTCTAATTCTTCATTATCTGCAATTTTCAGTTGTTGTACAATTAGGTCTATTCCAGTGATCATTTCCGTTACAGGATGTTCAACTTGAATTCTCGGATTAACTTCATTAAAATATAATTTCTTATCTTTCCATAGAAACTCAGCTGTTCCAGCATTCCTATAAGATAAACTGTCAGCTAATGCACAAACTTTCTTTCCTAGACTATTCCTCTGTCTTTGAGTAAGAAATGATGGTGCTTCCTCAATGATTTTCTGATGAGATCTTTGAATTGAACATTCTCTATCTCCTAAATGAATTGAATTACCGTAATTATCTGACAAAAATTGAATTTCTACATGACGTGGAGCTTTAATGTATTTCTCTATGAAAACTTCTTTTCTTCCAAAAAATCGTTCAGATACTGTTTGGCAACCCATCATGCTAATTTCTAGAGAGGATGAAGAATTTACAATTTCCATTCCTCTACCTCCTCCACCGAATCCTGATTTGATAATGATAGGATAGCCTATTTCATCAGCTACCTCTTCTGCTTCATCTACATTGGATACATACCCATCTGATCCTGGAACAGTTGGTATATCTACTTCTTGTGCTAATCTCTTAGCTTGCATTTTATCTCCAAGCTGATTAAGTACATTAGAAGTAGGACCAATGAATTTGATTCCTTCCTTTTCTATTCTTTCTGCAAAAACTGCACTTTCACTTAGGAACCCATATCCTGGATGAATTGCATCAGCGTTAGAAAAAGCTGCTATTTCCAATATTTTTTCAATATTTAAGTAAGTGTCTTGAATTGAGCCTGAACCTAAATTATGAGCTTCATTGGCCATTTTAATATGTAGGGAAGAAGAATCCTCCTCGGAGAATAAAACTATTGATCTTTTGTTCAATAAACGACAAACTCGAATGATTCTAATAGCAATTTCACCACGATTTGCTATAAGGATACTCTCGAGCATGAAGTTATTATTTCAAGAGGATTTATTTAAATGTTATTTATTTTATAGAAAAAGAACATTAACCAAATCTTTCATTCTTTTAATTAAATTCTTAAGCAAAATTCTTAGATAAAAAAGGTAATAGAATAAACAAACATCTATTTAATTAAAGAACCTTTATCATATTTGATTGTATCTGCACTTAGCATCGTTTTCCATCTGTCTAACATATCATAGAATGCTCTACTTA
>JAEOTG010000357.1 GCA_016839985.1 Candidatus Heimdallarchaeota archaeon
CAACCTAATGATGATGAACAATATGAAGATCATGGGGAATTTGATTTATATCTTAACCTATCACAAAAAGATTTAGCAGAAAAGGAACCAAAGAGAGAACCTCGATTAGAAACCAATTATTTTAATCCCGAATGGGTAGAGATCAATTTCCTCTTTAAAGCATCTTTTAGAGATGGAACAGAAGATATACATCGATATATTGATTTAGTTTCTGAAACATTAGAAGGTCAGCTAAATATCTCAATATCTGATTTTAATATCGAAAACATAATCTAGAAATTTCACATGTCAAGACATTATAATATTAAGATCTCCTTGACATTTATTACATCGTCCTTGTAATGAAACTCTTCTGATTTCAGTACCCACAGGAGTTCTTGTTATTAGTTCTTCGCCACAATTTGGACAATAAGTATGATTTGTTTGGTGATCTGGGACATTGCCTAAATAGACATGATACAATCCTTGTTCTTTAACAGTAGCATAAGCTTTCTCAAGCAAAGTAATATTTGTAGGAAGCATATGCATAACTCTATGAGCAGGTTTTAATCTTGTTAAATGCAAAGGAACATCTACAGAAAGTTCTTTTGCTATCCATTCAGCTATTTCTTTTGCTGCAATATCATCGTTACCTAATTCTTCATGAATAACAAAAGATAATTCGATAAGTTTTCCTGAATCATGTATGAGTTTGATTATTTTTTTCACTTGTTCGAAATTCCCCCCACCACAGAGTTTGATATAACCTTCTGTATTTGCAGCTTTAATATTAATACTAACAGCATCAAGATAAGGTAACAACTCTCTAACTGGAGCTTCTTTGAAATACCCATTAGTTCGAAGCAGAACTTTTAATCCTCTTTCTCTTGCTATTTTTGCGGTGTCTCTAATCCACTCATAAGATATTAAAGGCTCAGATTCTCCAAAACTAATCACTCTTGATCCAGATGCTACTGCAAACATAACAGCTTGATCTGGAGAAAATCTTTTATTCAATTTTTTTTCAGGATCAAAATGAGCTCTTTCTGGAACTGGACAGAAACTGCAATCTAAATTACAATTATATGTAGCAAAAGTTTGTGCTCTGGAATTTGGAAAGAAATGATAAACATTCTGTTTTTCAATCAAATCAATTTTCATTTCTGTAAAACCATAATTGAGTGAGTAAAGCACTCCTTCGATATTCTTTCGAGCTAAACAGACTCCTTTGTCTCCTGATGCCAGTAAACACTCATGGGGACATAGATGACAACGAACAGTTTGAGCGTCATAATCTAGTATCTCATAATATTCAGCTTCGTATAGCTCAGGAGATGTCATTAAGTTCAAGTAGAAATTTGAAGTTCGGTTATTAAATTTTTTTAAACTAACACAAATAAAATCAGCTGGAATAATAATAATAAATATAAATAAGTGAAAATTCAGTCTAAAAACCAAAAAAATAAAATAATAATTTAGTATTTTAATTTTGATGAAAATTTGATATTAAGGACAAAATTTCTTGATTCATATAACTTATAAAATGGCAAAAGAAACAAAATTGATTCACAGCGGAGAGGAATTTCATGCCAGAAAAAAGTGAATCTGAAATTAAGAAACTTGAAAAATGGTTTTTACTAACTGGATTATATGGAAGAGTTTTAACCAGTGGAACTGATGAACCTGTACCTGGCGCTATTATAGTAATCTATCCCTCTACAATACCAATCCCTTTTACTGATAAAGAATTCTTTTCAATTAGCAGACCACCAAGAGGTTTCAATTCAGCAATAAGCTCAAGAAGAGGATTCTACAGATTACCAGCGTTTCCTGGAAAATACGTTGCAATTGTTCGAAAAAGAGGGTATACTCCTTTACAAAAAAATGTTACAGTAAAAAAACTTGTACCAACTCATATAGATTTTCATCTAAAAAAAATACATGAAAGCTACTATATAGGAAACAAAAGAACAAAAGAATTGCATCAACCTGATTGTCCTTGGGTTGGTTTAATGAGTGCAGAAAATAAAGTGATATTCCGTTCAATTCATGAAGCTCTTGAACAAGGTTATAATGGATGCTATTGGTGTATGAGAGAAATAGATACAGGTTAAAATCCTTTCTTTCTTTTTTTTCTTCCAAAGATTTTTGAAAGAGTAGTTTGATCTTTTAATTATTGAATAAGCAAAAAATATTTCATAGATAAGGAGTAAATAATAGTAATGTGGTCCTTACTTCGTAAAGATGCCATGACAGTTTGGCAGCAAGTAGAGTTACAAGATAGATTAGTACATTATAGAGAGATATTCCAAGGAAAGAGATTACCTCGATACAAGTTAGCGCGATTGTTTCATGTAAATTTTGATGAATCAAAATCAATTGAGGAATTGATGAACATTCATGAGCATTATCATCCTAAATTCAAAGAATGGCTAAAAGAAAAGCAAGAATTGAAAATAGAAGAAGTAGAAAAAGAAGTTTTTTCTAAAAATAAAGAGGATGAAATAAAGGAAAATAATTATCTCAAATTGAAAGTTGTTTTACTCAATAAGATCCTTTTTGCTTGCGAATTTTGTGAAAATATGTGTCATGCTAACAGAGCTGAAGGGAAAATAGGAGTGTGTGGAGTTGATGGGAAAGCTTACGTTTCATCTGCTTTTATACACATGGGTGAAGAATCACCTATAGTTCCAAGTGGAACAATCTTCTTCTATGGTTGTACAATGCATTGCCAATTCTGTCAGAATTTTGATATTAGTCACGAATTTAACCTTGATAGATACAAGGGGAAAGATACATCAGCTGTTGATTTAGCACGTATGTACTATTCTCTTGTCAAACAAAATGCTAGAAATATTAACTTCGTTGGAGGAGATCCTACTCCCAATATGCATGTGATTGTCGAATCTTTCTTAGATGCTCAAGTTAATGTTCCTATGCTTTGGAATAGTAATATGTATCTAACAGAAACCAGTATGAAAATTCTATCCGATATTTTCGATATCTGGCTCCCTGATATGAAATATTCTAATAATGATTGCGCCGCTAAATATTCGAAGGCTCCCAAATACTGGGATGCAATTCAACGCAATATGAAAATGATAGAAGAAAGGGGAAGTGGAGAATATGTTATAAGACATTTAGTTATGCCAGAACATACAAAGTGTTGCTCTATCCCTATTCTTGATTGGGTAAATGAGAACCTAAAAACTCCTTTGGTGAACATTATGGCTCAATACCACCCAGATTACAAAATTCTTAGAGGACAATTTCCAGAAATCAATCGTCGTCCTAAAACTTCGGAGATGTATGAAGTTCGAAAACATGCAGACGATATAGGCTTGTACTGGAAGAGTGTATCGTAGATTTTTTCCATTTTGTAGCAAACTTTATCATATGAAATGAGTATACTAGATAATTTTGAATCAAAACTGATTCAAACTGAAAATATGAAAAAAGGTAATGAAAATGAAAAAAAAATTACTTATTACCCTATGTATAAGTTTCCTACTTGTTGGATTTTCTATTAATGATTTTTCGGTAAATTGTCTTAAGACAACTGATGCATTGAAAAAAGAGACAGCAAATTTTAATGAAAGTTCCACAAATGAAGTATTTTGGGAATTCCAAGAATTAGAAGTAGTATCTACGGAAAGCACAGATAATTCGTTTAATCCAGCTATTGCTACAGATTCTAATGGAAATGTTCATGTTGTATGGCATGACCAGACTGATTATGCAGGAGCTGGAACAGATTATGATATTTTCTATAAAAGATGGATAGCGAGTACTAAAACATGGACAGTTACAGAGGTTATTACAGCTAGCATGCCCTATGCATATTCTGGCAATCCTTCAATAGCAGTTGATCATCTCAATAATGTTCATATTGTTTGGGAGAATGAACAACTTACTAGTGGTTGGAATCAAATTTACTATAGAAAGTGGGATGCCATTTCTGAATCGTGGTCATCTATTGGAGAAATATCCACAGAAAGTGATTATGGAGCATATAATCCAGCTATTGCTACAGATTCTAAAGGTGATGTTCATGTAGTGTGGTGGGATATAGAATCGGGTGGACCTGATGATGATATCGTCTACAAAAGATGGAATGCAACTAGTTTATCATGGACATCAACTGAAGTAATTTCTACTGAAAGTACTAGCGATTCTAGAGTCCCTTCTATAATAATTGATTCTCAAGACATTGTTCATATAACATGGTATGACCTGACTAATTATGCAGGAGCTGGAACAGATTGGGATATCTTCTACAAGAAATGGAATGTTTCCTCTGCTTCTTGGACATCTACTGAAGTTATTTCCACAGAAAGCTCACTTCAATCTGCTTATCCTTCTATAATCTGTGATTCTCTGGATAACGTTCATATAGCTTGGGATGATGCAACAACTATACTCGCTGGTGATGCTGCAGATAGAGATATCTTCTATAAAAAATGGAATGCAATTTCCAAAACATGGTCTTCGCTTGAATTTCTTTCAAACGAGAGTACAGTAAATTCTATTGATCCTATTTTAGGCATTGACTCTTACGATAACATTTACGTTATATGGATGGATGGAACAAATTACAAAGGTGCAGGTACTGATGCAGATGTTTTTTGTAAGTATAAAGATATAACAACAGATTCTTGGTCTGATATCGAAGTAGTTTCTAATGAATCTGATGGAAGTTCAGTTGAACATTTCATGACAATGGATAATTCAGATAATTTACACATTGTTTGGCGTGATGATGCAAATATCTTATTAAGTGGTTCAGATATTGATATTTTCTATAAAAAAGCTACTCTTAATCCATTATCTACTCCTCAACTAGCATTCATAGTACCTAATCCTAGCACAACAGGTGTAATTGAGTTGGATTGGAATGATCTCGCATGGATATCAACTTATTATGTCTATCGTTCTTCTTCGTATATTTGGTCAATTAATGAA
>JAEOTG010000358.1 GCA_016839985.1 Candidatus Heimdallarchaeota archaeon
GTTAACAAGAATAAAGAGTAATCTATTGAAAGAGCTATCACTAGACTCATCATAATTGAGGGAACAAAAGAAAATATATCCAAAGCTAAAGAAATTGGATACATGAACAAGAACGATGTTAGTATACTTATTACCATGGATAAAATAGGAATAATCATTAATCTCAGACTTTTTAGTACAAAAGCTAATACAACTAGAGCTATTGGAATTACTATCAAATCCATCATAGCTATATCTTCTTCTATTGTTTCACTCAAATCATAATACATTACAATGAAACCTGTAAGAAAAACAGAAAAATCATCATCTTCAGTGTTGTAAAATGTCATTTTCTCTCTTAGATATACTGCGAAATTTTCTAGTGCATCCTCTTTCTGACCCATTAATAATTCAATAACGAAAATCATCGATCTTTCTTCACTGGAAATAAATTCTTGTGCTGCTTCAGGTAAATCACTGTCAATCATTAGATAATAATAGAGAACGGAAACTATAATTTCATCACTATCTTCATATTGATATGCTGATGAGTTTAGATTATTGCAGAAGATCTCAGTTTCTGAATTAAGAACACTAACATTCTCTTGATCCATTCTAATAAGAACAATAAAACTAGTTTGATTTACAAAAATTGGAAATTCTTCTACCATAACATGCTCAGCAATCATGCTTGGAGCATCCTCAGGTGGATCAAAGTTAGAAGATGTTTCACCAAGGAATTTAGGACCTAGCCAGATACTAAAACCTAATATTATAACCCAAAAAACTATAACGACTATTTTATATTTCTCTAGGAATTTTTGGTATTTATCAATGAATGCCATTACGTTTTCAAACCATATTATCTGGAATTCCTCTTATAAGATTTACACAAAAACAGTGATATTTTCTTAATAATTTAACTGAATTTGTCTGATAACTTATCAAGCTTAATGCAAAAAACTATTAAATTATATTTTTGCCTTTTGATTAGTTATTACTTTATGTGCTCAAAATGGAGAAAAAAAACATAGAAATTGACGATCTTTTTGGATTGAGAACTATAAAGAATGTTAAAGTTCTTTCAGGAAAAAGGTTTCTTTTTGAAGAACAAAAAATGAGTAAAACAGAAAATAAATATTTTTCAGCAATTTATCTTTACGATTCACATACTCAGACTATTCAGCAATTTACAAGTGGTTTGTCTCAAGACAGTAAAATGAAACTTTCACCTGATAAAACAGAGTTAGCTTTTGTTAGTACTCGTGGAAATGAGAAAGCTAAACCACAAATTTTCATTATGCCTTTTGATGGTGGAGAATCTGTACAGTATACTAATGTTGCTAATGGTGTTAAAGACTATAATTGGTCATTAGATGGCAAAAAAATAGTCTTTACCCAGAAAGTAAATACTGAAGAACAAGAGAAAGAGGATAAGGAAAAAGATCTAAGTGATATTCAAAATAAAGTAGAGAAATTAAAGAAAGAAGAAAGAGAGAAAGAGAAAATCGATCCTAGAGTAATAAAGAAAATAGTATATAGAAAAGAAACATCATTTCTAGACGATAGATTTACTCAAATTTATATTTTGGACTTAGAAAACAAAAAAACTGAAAGTATTACAAGTGGAGAGGTAAACTATTTTTCACCTGTATTAAGTAAAGATCAAGATAAAATCTATGCTTTGCTTCAAAAAGAAAGAGATCAGCTGAATGATCTTTACGAGTTTGCTATAATGGAAATTGAAATAGAATCAAAGGAAGAAAAAGAACTTATGACAATATACGGTTTTGGTTCAAGTCTTACTTTATCTCCCGATGGCCAATGGTTAGCATATAATGATATAGTTAATCCGGAAGTTGTTTCAACACAAAATAGAGATTTAAAGCTATATAATCTACAAAGTGGAAAAGAAACATATGTTTCAGAAAGTGTTGATAATCACTCGGAAAATCCAGTTTTTGATCAAGAATCAAATTATCTGTTTTTCATAACTGATGATTGGGAAAAATCTTCTTTACAAAGATACAACATCCAAAGAGATACACTTGAAGTGTTGGTAACAGACGATTCTATAATTGAATCCATAGATGTTGATAGTGAACAAGGATTAGTTGGTTTGAACGTGTCAACAGAAGATGATCCATCTGTTCTGAAATCATATGATTATGTTTACAAAGAACTAAAAACACATCATAAATCAAATTGCAGGTGGTTAGAAGAGAGAGACCTTGCTCCAACAGAAGAAATTCGTTATCAAGGATATGAAGAAAAGGAAATTCAAGGATGGATTGTTAAACCTCCAAATTTTGAAGAAAATAAGAAATACCCTCTAATCCTAAATATTCATGGTGGACCACATGCAACTTGGTCACCATATGAAAGAACTATGTGGTTTGAGTTTCAATATCTTGCATCTCAAGGGTATGTTGTTTTTTACTGTAATCCTCAAGGATCAAGTGGACGAGGTTATGATTTCAGATATATTGTTAAAAACTGGGGAACAAAGCCTGAACAAGATATTCTCGAAGGTGTAAATAAAGTAATAGAAAAAGGTTACGTAAACGATAAACAGCTGTATATTACTGGTGGAAGTTATGGAGGGTATATGACAGCTTGGATAATTGGAAACGATACTCGTTTTAAAGCAGCTGTTCCTCAAAGAGGTGTTTACAACAATGTGAGTTTTTGGAGTGTTACAGATGTTACTCAGTTTATAAAAGATGAAATAGGTGCTTTTCCATGGGAAGATCTAAATCTAATGTGGGAATTATCTCCAATAGCGTATGTTAATAATGTAAAAACTCCAACAAGAATCATCCATTCTGAAAATGATTTTAGAGTACCTATCGCTCAAGCTGAAGAATACTTTGCTTCACTTATTAAAAACAATGTAAACGCTGAATTAGTTAGATATCCTGAAGAAGGTCATGAGTTATCAAGATCTGGTAAACCAAAACATATGAAAGATAGATTAATGAAAATAATTGAGTGGTTCGAGTTACACAGAGATTAACTCAATTCATTCTATCTCTTTCTTTATCTTTTCTTTGGTCTTTAAAATAAGAGGATTTTCAAATCTTTTGAGAGCTGTTTTGTTATATCTCTCCTCTTTTTCAATCATGATGAAATTTCTATTAAGAGTTTTTGCGACATAGCCTGCTGTTCCTAATCCTGCAAGAGGATCTAAAATTATGTCTTCTTCATCTGTTGTTGTTAGAATAATTCTTCTTAATAATTCCACAGGTTTTTGTGTAGAGTGAATCTTTTTTCCCTCTTCATCTTTTAGCCTTTCTTTACCTGTACACAACGGAATTTGCCACACATTTGCTCCTACTTTGCCAATACCGAATTCCTTTGCTCTTTCTTTGTGAAAAGTGTAATCTTTAACATCTTTTCCAGTAGTGGCCCAAATCATTGTTTCTGTAGCATTGGTGAATCTTACTCCTAACCAATTAGGCATTGGATTCGATTTTAGCCATAGAACGTTATTTAATATCCAAAATCCCATATCTTGCATTATTTTACCTATTCGAAATATACTATGATAGGTCGATATTACCCAAATAGTTCCATTTTCCTTCATGATTCTTTTGAGTTCTATCAATATTTTTTTGATAAAGTTGTCATATTCCTCAAAAGAACTAAATTTGTCCCAATCATCTTCTACTCCCTCTACATCAGTTTTTACATTCCATCTTTTAAGTTTCTTTTTTGGTAATTGAAGAAAATAAGGGGGATCCATGAAGACCATGTTGACAGATTTTTCAGGAATTTTCTTTAGAACTTCTAATGCATCTCCTTCTATAATTTTATTATGAATTTGTTTTAAAGAATAGTGTTGTTTATCGTCAGAGTCAATTAGTAGCATATTCTTCAGATTCAAGGTTTTTACCAACTATATGAAAACTTACTAGGGATTTAAATTTCTTTCTAAGATACCTTAAAATACAACCTTTTTTCATAAGTGCAATATGAAAGAAGTATATGTGGGAATGGCTGCAATAGTTGAAAAAGACGAAAAATTCCTTATTCTTAAGAGATCACCTGAAAGAGATTTTGCACCAAATGCATGGGAGGTTATAACAGGTAGATTAGAAGCAGAAGAAAATCCAGTTAAAGGTATTTTACGAGAAATAACTGAAGAAACAGAATTAGAAGCAAAAGTTATAATGCCTGTAGACACAGGATTTTTCTATAGAGGTGGAAAAGAGTTTCCTATGGTTTTCATATCCTACTATTGTAAATACATAAGTGGAGAAGTTAAAACAAGTTGGGAACATACACAGCACAAATGGGTAACAATGGAAGAAGTTCTTGAAACAGAAGATTTGATTCACTTCCATACAATGTTTAGAAATATTAAAAAAATCAAAGAATATATCCCTGAAGATTTTTCACTTGAAATATCAAACATAAACGTTTAGTTTATATTTTCAGAATTCCTTCACTTTCTTCTTTTTGTTTACTAGGGCACTTAGTAGCTGCATAACTGCAAAAAACACAACAATCTTCATCTGTAGGTTCTAATACCAAATTACAGTTATTACAAACAAATCTTCTGATGCATTTGTCTGTAGGCATCATCACCATTTCTTCCTCACCACAATGAGGACATTTTATAGTGGTTTCAAGTATAACATCCATATTTGAAAA
>JAEOTG010000359.1 GCA_016839985.1 Candidatus Heimdallarchaeota archaeon
ATAAAACTTCAGAATATATCTCCTGATTGGGAGCAGCTATATAATTAATATCCATATCAAAACCAATCTCATATTCAGTATAATCCTTACCTTCTAAATCTTTGATAATCCCACCTGCTTCTCTAATGATCAATTGACCTGCACTCGAATCTAAAGTTCTTTTTCCACCTAATCCAATAAGAGCTTGGGCAGAACCTTCAGCAAAAAAACACAAACTCAAACAAGCAGAACCAAGCATTCTCATGGATTTGGAATGCTCGCCTAGTCTAACAATCCTCTTAAAATTTTCTTTTCTATTGGATGCAATGTCAACCAAAAAGAACTTTGTTTTATCTGGATTAACATTAATTTTTTTATTATTTTTGAAAGCTCCTTTTCCTTTTACAGCATGATACACATCACCATTATTTAAATTTTTTATATAACCCACTCCCACTCCTTTTATTTTTCTAGAAAGATCTCCTATTGATATAGAAGTTGAATACATGGGAATTCCATAAAAAGAATTATTAGAACCATCTAAAGGATCAACAACAATTGACACTTCAGGTTTGTCACCAACAGTAACAATTCCTATTTCTTCAGATACAAACTCAAAACTCTTACCAGTGGATTTGAAGTGTTCAAATATTATCTTCTCTGTCAAATCATCCAAAAAAGAAGTCTTATCCCCACTAAAACCAGTTCCAATAACTTTTTTTCTCTCTTCTATTCCTTGATGTTTCTGAATCTCAGAAAATAATTTTTCACCAATTTCTTGACATTGTTTTAACCAAAATTCAGTGTCCATATCAATCACTCAAGTATGAATTAATTTTTCCAACTTTAAACTCATCCTCATCCAAGACATTATTAATGAAGTTTATTATCTTTTTCTTATTCTCATCTATAGCATTTATACTATTGTTATTAAACCCATGACTTTTCATCCATTCCTTAGAATAAAATATGGGATGAATACAAACGATTCCTCTGAAACCAAAAAACAAAGGTGAGACTTTGAACATTCCAATATCTTTTCTTTTCTTAAAATATTCCTCAAAAAACAATTCTGTTAATTTCTTGAAAGGATCTCTAAAATCACCATAAGACATCACAGAATAATTAATAAAATTCATCACCAAACAAGTTACATCATCAGCAGGTTCACCATACCTGAACCTACTTCTGTCAAGGACAACTAATTCTCCATTATTAAACCAAATATTTCCAGGATAAAAATCTCCATGAATTGTAGTTAATCGATGGTGATCATCTTTTAACTTATCCCACCATTCTACCATTTTTTTTACTATTTGAACCAAATCTTCTCTTTTAACAAAGCCAAGTTTGTTAGGAAAGGTGTCAATGACACCCATGGTTAGTTCTCCATGCCCAACAAAGTCTCTGATGACTCGTCTATAGAGATTGCTTCTATTGCCTCAATCATAGTTGACAGAATGAATGTTTCCCAGATATTTTCCCAGCGCTTTAGCTCTTTCTCTATCTTCATCTTTCAACACCCCCTCGACCCTGATATCATCAAGGTCTTTCCAATAATCTTCCCCTTTTCCTTCTTCTAATATTATGAAGAAATCATTGGGATTACCAATTGATAAAGCTTTCCCATCATTTTGTATGGAACCAACATTTATAGCTTTAACATGTCTAGGCAATGAATTATAATCCATTAATGCACGAATTAGTACACTAGCCCTATCAGCAGGATAATCTTGACCAAATCCTTCGCCACGTAAAGTCTTCAAAATGTATCTTTTCTCATTATTGTTTTTATCAATAGTATCTATAGAAAATCCTAAGCCATGAAATCCTTCACCCAATTTCTGAATGTCCTTTATCTTAATTTCAGATCCAAAAACATCAGAAAGATATTTTTTCAATACTTCTTGTTTTATCTCAGTCATTTTACCAAACGTTATATAAAAATTATTCAATAAATATTTGGTTATATGGAGAAATTTAATTGTTGGCTTCCAACTTGGGATGAATTACATAAAAAGATCAGAGAAGTTGGAAAAAAGATTAAGAAGGATAATTATCATCCAGATATTGTAGTTGCCATATCAAGAGGTGGATTTGTACCTGCTAGAGTCATCTGTGATTTATTGATAATCAAGGATTTAGTCTCTGTAAAGGTTGACCATTGGGGTATTACTGCCTCAAAAGATGGAAAAGCAAAATTAAGATATCCTTTAAATACTGACTTAACTGGGAAGAAAGTTTTGATTGTTGATGATATTACTGATACTGGAGAAAGTATGAGGATTACAAAAGAATTTGTAGAAAAACTCAACCCAGATGAAATAAGAACAGCAGCGGCATTGCACATCAAAACATCTAAATTTAAACCTGATTATTATGGAGATGAAATAGATTGGAAATGGGTTATATTCCCATGGAACTATGTAGAAGACATGTGTAATATTCTACCTAAAGTGTTAGATAATAAGGGAATCTCAATTCAAGAAATAAAGAAACGTTTGAAAGAAAACTTCAAGATTGATGTATCAGAAGAAGATATTATAGAGATATTAGGTGAGTTAGTAGTAAGGAATGCTGTCACAGAAAAAAGTGAGGGTTGGGTAAAGACAAAAACCGATTAAACCTTTGCTCCTTTTAACGCATCTTTACAAATACATTTTCGTTCTTCAGGAAGGTTCTCAATGGCTTCTTTTAATAATTCTTTTACTTTGTTTTGATTCTCTTTCATAACTCTAATCACTTCTTCAACATTCACTGGTTTGTTTGCCCAGACATCATAATCAGTTATTGTGGCTATTGTGGCAAAACAAATCTC
>JAEOTG010000360.1 GCA_016839985.1 Candidatus Heimdallarchaeota archaeon
AAGTTGAGGTATTGAAATGGAATACAAAGAATTACTTGAACGAGCAAGAAGTCAACTACCTGAAAAGGTCTTTGAGCAATCAAGATTTGAAATACCCCAAATTCGTTCAGTTGTTGAAGGGAACAAAACTTTCATTGTAAACATAAGAGAGATTTTAGAAACAATAAATAGAGAAGAAAATCATTTTCTTAAATTTATGGCTGGTGAATTAGCAACATCTGTAACAATGGAAAGTGCTCGTGCTGTGTTCGCAGGAAAACATGCTAAAGTTACTCTACAAAGTTTATTGGAAAGATATGTTAAGGAATATGTCATATGTAACGAGTGTACTAAACCTGATACCAAACTAGTCACTGAATCCAGGATATTATGGAAACGTTGTGATGCTTGTGGTGCATCTACAGCAGTTAAACCATTAAGAAAATAAGCTAATGAAGTTGAAATAAAATGTCTGTTTTTTTTATGAAGGTCATTAAACAGCGGAATGAAATATTGGTTGCAGCGTGTGATAAGGAAGTTGCAGATTTAGAATTATTTTGCAAAGATGTTAAAATCAAAGTGTCGCAGAAATTCTATGGGAATGAATTAGTAACTGAAAAAGAGTTACTAAATGAAATCCAAAGATGCACATCTGCCAATGTTATTGGTGTGAAAATAATAAAATTATTAGTTGAAAACAGATTGATACATAAAGATGCCGTACTTTGGCTTGAAAATCCTTCTAATCAAAAGAAAAAGGTTGGTCATGCAATTTTAATAAAATAGTAACTTTTTTGAGTTTAAGGAAAAAAAGCTATATAGGTGATTAAAATTTCATTAAAAGGAAGATTTTGTGCCGTTTGTGGTGAGAAGGAAGGACCATTCTTAGATAATATGTGTGAGAACTGTTACAAAAAAGAAAATCCTTTGGAAATAAAGATTATTCCTTCCTTAGATATTGAAATCTGTCCTACATGTGGAACAATTTTTGTTTCTGGAGCTCACATCGATACTTGGAGCAGGGAGGAAAATCTTGAAGAAATTATTCGAGAAATTTCAAAGAGTAAGATATTAGAAAAGACAAATGTTGATTTTTCTTACAATTCTGAATTTGAAGATGATATCGAAGAAAGCAAAATTATGAACTATGGTGTAAAGGAATTTACCATGATCACCACTTTAACAGCCAAACCTTACAAAGAATTCGGGGAATTCAGAAAGGAAGGTAAAACAAGATTGAAAATGGTGAGACAAGGTTGTGATGACTGTTCAAAGTATAAATCTGGGTATTTTGAAGCAATATTACAAGTTAGGGGAGAAAACAGGAAACTAACAGAAAAAGAAGAAGAGGAAATAGAAAATCTGATAGAGAAAATGATGAAGCAGTATGAAGACGCAAGATTAGCATATGTTCTTGACCTAAAGGTAGACAATGATGGTATAACTGCAAATGTTAGCACAAAATTCTTAGCTGAAACAATAGCAAGAGAAATTAAGAATTTTACGGCAGGAAAACTAACAGTAGCTTATGAACATAAAACAACTTCAAAAGATGGAGCAGAAGTTTATACAAATACATATTTAGTAAGATTGCCAGAATTTGCTGTAAGTGACATAATAGAATATGAAAATCAATTGTGGCAAGTAAAGAATGTTAACGAAAATCAAGTAAAAATGGAAAATCTAGAAAATCACAATTTAAAGAATATTGATAGAAAGAGAGTTGAAAATCGCGCAAAGAAGAGAAGTGATGAAATCATATTAAGAGAGTATATGTTGGTGTCCAAAGAAAATGAAACAGTAACAATCATGGCTATGGATAATTATGAGAATTTTGATGATAATTTAGAAAGAATCCCACCAAAAAAGAAAGATGGGGAGATATTAAAGGGATTTTTATTAGAAGAAAAAAATTATTATGTTGAATAATCCCCAGTAATTTTTATAGTGATATACTCATTATACTATGATTTATATGAAATTAGCTAAATTAGGAAAATATCAAATTTGGGCTGATGACTTAATTAGAGAAATTATGGTAAAACTTTCTAAAGAAGAATTTATGAAGAAAGTTATACCTGAAACAGCTTCTATTAGGGATTTATGCATTCATATTGTAATAAGCCTTGAATTTAATATCAGAACATGGATAAGAGAAGAAGAGGTAAACCCTGAAGTATTATATGAAGAACTTAACTCTTTATCAAAGGAAGAACTACTAAAAAGATGGAAAAAAGCTGATGAAAGTTTATTAGCAAATATGAAAAAGAGAGAAAAATCAATTAAGTTTCTGAATTTCCTAACAGAAGAAACATTTACCATTGAACCTTATGATTTCTTTTTTCAATATATTACACACACTGCATATCATAGAGGGCAATTGATGAGTGCAATAAAAAAATTGGGTAAGGAAGGTATAACAACAGACTACCTTTTTTACTTATTTGAACTTGATAAAAATAAGTAGAGAAGAGACTATTAAAAAGATAAAGAAAACCTTAAAAGAAGAAATAGGGAGAAAAACAAGAGCATTGGTAGGGGACTTGGCTCAGTCCGGTAGAGTGGTTGGCTCCAGAGAACATTGCTGATAGCAATGACCAATCCGAAGAAACCAATTGGTCGGGTGTTCAAATCACCCAGTCCCCACCACAAACCTTTATTTTTATGATCTATAATCTGTAATTATAGCTCTCCTTTCAGTTCTTAAGATGTGACCTAGTGAGTAATGAATTGAAATTGGTTTGATGAATCAAAATGATTCCACTCTGGAGCAATGAGCTCATTTACACATAAGAGTAGTTGAGAGTTGAACTATCCTATTTTAATTTCAGAAATCTAAATCCTCCATTCTTAATAATGCTTATAAGACATTAATACTTAGTTAACACTAGAGATGGCTCCAATCCTATTTGTAGTCTTTATTTCTATTTTTGTATCTCTATTAGTGTTGTCTATTGTAGTTTTTCTTTTTGCTTGGTTAAAAGCAATGAATAAACTAGGGGAAAAAAGCAGAAAGTTGCTTCTAAAACCCAAATCATTTTATGAGAGAATGGCTGATGATCAAGATGCAACTGAACAATACATATACATGCGTAGAAAGTTTTTTGGAGGATAATTAGCTAGTTTGACTTTCATCTTCTATGAAAATTTGATTACAGCATTTTACAAAAGAAAACGGCATTCTATGTTTTTCTCTATCTATTTGCCAAATATATCTGATATATTCCTGCAGGTCTTCTGGTAGCAATCTGAATAGAGGTGCTAAGAGTGAGTAACCAACCTTTCTCTGCATAATATCATCTTGTTCAAGGAAATAAACAGCATAATTATAACAAGGATATTTTTCCCTAATGACCTCTGATTTTAGAATCCCTTCCGTTTCCTTTGATTGCATTCAATAATATAATTCGAAAAATCCTTTATAAAGTCAAAATTTTCAGCTTCTGTGACTTCAATCACTTGAAATCTTTTTTTCCATAACCCACATGTGATGCCAGAGCTTATACCCTCTTTCTTTGAAAAAAGTTGCTAGTTTATTGTTTCTATCAAAAGTTAATCGAATGTAATTTTTCTTCTTATACTTAACCAAACTGGAAATAAATTTGTCAACATATTGAATGTCAGTAACAAGAAATGGTCTACATCCTGGAAATTCTGGATTTAATCTTCCATATACTTGCAGTTCATTATTTGCGAATAGACCAAGCGGTATGGATCTTCCTCCTACTAATCCCTGCTTTTTTTTATTTTTTAGGTGTGACTCAAGCTCTTCTCTATTAATTTCAGGAAATACTTCTACTATAGTTTCAAAATCAGATGAAGTTAATATTCTTAATTCAGAATTTTCTATTCTTTCTTTCATTTCTTCTATTTCTTTGTAGAAATTTTCTTCTATCCAATAATGCCAAGATTCAAATTGTTTCTCAAAACCATACTTCTCATATAATGAAATAGCAGTTTGATTTTTGGTTTCTACGTATAATCCTACTCTTTTCATTCCCTTGGATTCAAAAAAATCAAGAGCATGATTCATGAGTTTGTTTCCATAACCTTTTCCTCTTTCGAGTTTTGTTACTGCAATTTGTCCTAAATGACCATAATCCTTGTGAATCAATAAACGAAGGTATCCAATGAGTTTATTGTCTCTAAAACCTCCAATAAAACCTTCATCTTCTAATATTCCAATAAAACCTTCTTCTTGAATGTTTTCTCTAACAAAGGCTTTTATAGCTATTTCTTTGAAATCTTTCCAATCCTTAGCAACAAATTTTCTAAATTGAAGCATTCTGTAATTCATATAACTCGTAACAATAAAATATTTTTGATGAATGGAAGTAGATTTTCGATTTTGAATTATGATTCAAATTCTATTTCATCTTCTGTTATTTCTACGACCATGTGAGAGAGATTTTTATATAATTCAAGATATTGCGACCCCCTACTGGTTGCTCTATATATGATACTTGGACGTTGTTTGGGATTTTCGAATTTTATAAGTAAACCTCTTGCTATCATAAATTGCACAAGACCTTTTGCTCTGTCAATAGGCAAATTAGCTCTCCTTGCTATTTGTGAAATTCCTGCTTCACTATAAAATTGCATAACTGATAAGATATCAGCGTAAATATCATATCTTGTTCTATTAATTACAGGCATATTAAGCAACCATGTTAATATTAAAATCGAAAGATAAAAGTTTTGAGTCTCTAAAATTATGAGACTCTTAACTTTTTCTCAAAGGCAATCTCTTATTCAGTTCTATATTTAGCTGAAGGATCAGCGTTCAACTTCTTAGCTTGAACTTTTAATGCTCGCACATTCTCTCCAAGCTCCACTTCATCTGCGATGATATTCTCAACTCGAGCTTCCTCTTCAACAACAATCTTCTCTGCGATTAATGTTCCTTTAACACGTGAATTTCTTGAAACTTGAATAAATCTAGCTCTAATTTCCTCACCATCAAAAGAACCTGATATATCTACATCACCTGCTTCTACTTTATCAGCTTGTAAAGCTCCATTTATGCTAAGTTTTTCATTAAGTTTTAATAATCCTTCACCTTGACATGCACCATTAATTAGTAAAGTATCACCACTTGCATTGGTTTCAAATTGAAATGAGCCATTAACTTTTATTGTTTGAAAACCAAAATCAGATCCAACTTTAGTTGATCCATTGACATTAAGCACATCAACATGTGAACCATCACCAAAGCGGCAAGAACCATTACATGATGCTTTAGGTACTTCCAGAGCTTCTCCACATCTAAAAGACCCACCAACATTGATTTTTTCTTCAATTTGTCCCCTATCTATCCTTACTGAACCACCAACATCAACTTCTTTTGCTGTTAATGTTGAACAAGCAAAAGATCCGCCTACATTAACAATAGCTGCCTTTAAAGCGTCACTAATTTTAGCAGAACCAGAAATTTCGAAATCCTCTTCTACAAAAACGCTTTGAGACGCTTTTAAAGAACCATTAACCTCTATTTCTTTGGCTTTGAGGTCTTTTCCATGTTTCGCTGAACCACTAACTTCATACTCTTCAACAGTAGCTTCACCATGAATCTTGCATGATCCCATAATATCTACATCTTTGCAGATAAAGTCTCCCTCAACTTCTAAACTACCATCGATTTCAGCTTCAATACTCTCTAAATTACCGATAACTATCAATTTTGAGCCATTACGCATTTTTCCGCTTGAAACAAATATCTCCTTAACTTTAGCATCCCCCTCAATTTCAAGATATCCGTTTTTATGTCTCAATCCACCAGCTATTATTGAACCCTTAATTACTACATCTCCCTTACTAATTAGGTCTCCACTAATAGCTAAATATTCAACATTAGGAGAAACAATTACTGTTGCTCCATCTAAAATCTCAAGATTACCATCAACCTTAGTTAATTCCATTTCTTGATCTTCTTCTACTACGATTTTTTCCATTGTAAATCACCAAATTTATTTTCAAGATAAAGTGAGAGCATATATTTAAAAAGAAAAATCACAAGTTGTGACTATCTGTTAATGAAATTTAGATAAGAAATTCTTTTACTAATCAGTTTGTGATACAACTGGTGTTGTATCTGATTTCATAATCTTCTCTTCCCAAAGTCTTTTCATCTCTTCATTGGTTTCAAGCAAGATTTCTAGCTTTCCTTGAGCCTCTATTTCTCCATCTTTCATAACTATTACATTGTCCGCTCTACGTAAAGCTATTGGACGATGAGAAACTGCTAAACATGTTGAACTTGTTTTGTCAAAGACTCTTTTCCATAATATCTGTTCAGTTTCAACATCAAGAGCACTTGATAAGTCATCAAAAACTAGGATTTCTGGTTTTCTAGCAAACATTCTTGCAGCTGCTAAACGCTGTCTTTGTCCTCCAGAAAGTTTGACTCCTTTTGGACCTACTAGAGTATCTAATTTTTCAGCAAATCCATTTACCTCTTCATCAACAACAGCAAGCTTAAGAGACTCTTTAATATCAACAGATTCTTCAGGTAATCCAAGGAGTATATTTTCTTTTATTGTGTCACTGAAGAGTCTAGGGATTTGTGCTGTATACGCAGTTCTTGGTGGGACAAAGAACTCTTCTGGTTTCTTAACTAATTCATTATTCCAAATAAGTTCTCCTTTTTCCTTGGGTAATAGTCCAAGTAATACTCGAAGCAATGTTGTTTTACCAGAACCAATTCTACCTGTAATTACTGTAAAAGAACCTTTTTCCAATGTAAGATTAATATTCTTGATTCCCTTATCTGAATTAGGGTAAGTATACGACACATCTTTTGCTACAAACTTTATGAGCTTATCTACATCATTAATCATTAAGGGTAATATTGGTGGAACAGTTTCTTTAACAAAAATTGGTCCGTGTTCCACCAAATCAAATCCAGTAACCTCCGGATCGGCACTTTTAATTAAATTGAACATTCTTCCTAAAGACACTTTAGTGCGAACATATCTTGGAACCATGTCCCCCATATCCCAGATGAATTCTCCCATTTCTGCTAGAATTCCTACAAAAAATGCTAAATCACCAACAGTAAAAACATTATTCCTTAAATTACTTCCAACAAGTAAAAGAATAACTCCTATACAAAGGTAGATGGTGGTATAGTATATGGCATGGATAAATCGATGGAAAAACTCATCTTTCACTTCTGCCATACGTCGTTTTTCATTAATTCCATTGAAGTAATTTAAAACATATTCCTCAGAAGTAGCTACTTTAATTGCTTGTACAGATCTGAAAATCTCTCCAATAGTCCGAGTTACAGCCCCTGCTGCCTTTCTACGTTTTTTCCTTAATCTTGTAAATACTGGCCTTGTAAAATAGACTAAAACCATCATAAAAACAAAAGGTATGCTTACATATACTGTTAATTTCCAATTAATATCTTGCATTATAAAGAAGGATAAACCAGTAAATATACCAAGACTGAAGAATGAAGTAAGATGATATACAAACCACATTACTTCCTCCACATCTCCTCGAAATCTTGACACAGCTTCACCAGGAGAATCGGGGAGTGCAACAGCTCCTGGTTTTCTGAATATTCCTGCTAGCATGTTTTTTCTAAGTAGTACTTGACTTGAAAGGATGAATACCCACATTGTAAAAACAAAAATGAAGTCACCTATGAGTCTTAAACCTAAAGTTAACGGGAGTACTAAAAGCACCAATATCCATATATTTAATCCTGTACTCCACCCTCCTACTCCTTCGAGCTGGTTGAAAATTTCTCTAGCAATGTAACTAGCAGCTAAAGGTTGTAGAAAGAAAAGAATATCGGATAGAAAACCAGTAAATGCTAATCCTGGTTTGAAACGCAATAGTCTCCAAGATAACTTCAGAACCTTCATTTCAACAACTCCACTATTTCTCCTGTCTGGAGAAGCTGGTAAAACTGTGAGTTAGGATTGTTAGCTAACTCTTCTCTTTCCCCATGTTCTACAATATGACCTTTATCAATGATTAATATATCATCTACTTTTTCAAGCGTTGCCAATCGATGTGCAATAATAATACCTGTTCTATTTACAAGTAATTTATCAATAGCTTGTTCAAGTAGATTCTCCGTAACCGGATCCAGTCTAGAAGAAGCTTCATCCAAAATAACTAAATTTGGGCTTTTAATAAAAACACGAGCTAGTGCTAAGAGTTGTGCTTCTCCCGCTGAAATGCCATATTCGCTTGAAGATATAATTGTATCTAATCCTTCTGGCATTTTGTTTAACCAATCTCCAAGACCAATGTCGTTAAGAATTAAATCGATTCTTTGATCTTTTACTCTTTTATCAAACAAAGTGACATTATCCCTAATTGAAGCTTGAAACAGCTCTACATTTTGCGTAACGTAAGATATTTTATCTCTTAAGTCTTCTAAAGAAATTTCATTGATTTTTATATCGTTTAATTTAATAAAACCATCCTTTGATTTAGTATCATACAAACGAAATAGCAACCTGGAAATAGTTGTTTTTCCACTTCCAGTTTGACCCACAATTCCTAATATCCTCCCTGGATTAAGTTTGAATGATAATTTATTTAGCACATAATCTTCCTCAATGTAAGCAAAACTCAAATCCCTAAATTCTAAGGTTAGGGGACCAGGAGAAAATTTTTGTAATCCTTTATCCAATATTTTTGTTTTCGTATCAAACAACTTATTTATTCGATCTATAGAAGCTCCTGCACGTTGAAGATTTTGCATTTGTCTAGTAATCTGAAATATTGGTCGTAAAAGTATTCCAGCAAATACTTGAACTAGGAAAATTGTACCAAGAGTTATGATACCATTATTAAGAAGAGGAATACTTGGTGCAAACACAAGTGTATTAATAATTGCAATAATTCCCCAAATGGTCATAACAAATAATTGATCTCTGATTAAGGCTCTACGAAAAGCCTTGAAATTTTTTCTAGAGTAGTCAAAGAATTTACGCATGGCATTTTTAACAGAACCATTCGCCCGAATATCTTCTATAGCACTTAAACTTTCTTCAATGGAGCCAAACAAATCTGCACTAGTTTCTCTCTGTTTTTCCCAAGATTTAACAGAAAAATTTCTCATTCTATACATAATAACTATTGCTAGAATGGTAAAAACGGAGAATGCAAGTCCTAGAATCCAATGTTTAGTAAACAAAGTAACGAGAACTCCAAATATTAGAAGTAATGAACTAAGAAGTTGAACAGCAAACTGTGATAAAAAGGAAGCTCACGTATTTACATCTCCATCAATTCTCTCGATCATCTCACCTGGTTTATATTCGTTATGAAAGGTCATATCTAAATTGATACAATGTTTTGTTAACTCGAATCTTAACATATTTGTAGAGGACCAAGAAAGGTTTTGACTAAAATAAACCGAAAATAAAGATGCTATTTGTTGAATGAACATTAGAACAATGTAAAGTGAAGCTAGAAGAATAAGTGTGGATAATATGTTACTCGCACTAGCGAAAGGTAGACCAATGGTCTGAAAAAAATTGTTTAAATTTTGTAAAGGCACTCCTTGAATTGCTAGATCTATATACCTCTCAATTATAAGAGGAGTAAAGATTTGTAGAGCAGTTCCACTAATCAATAGAATAGCTAACAGCACCAATTGCTTTTTGAAAGGT